>QNBS01000308.1 GCA_003644175.1 Planctomycetota bacterium
GGCGTTCCAAAAGGGCAGATCAACCACCACGGCGGTCTTTCTGCCCCACCGAGCTATCGTCGGCACTTTTACCTGCAGTTGAGGCATAAGGCGTTTTGGTCCGGAAGAACGGAAGTCGGGCCGACGTTGTTCTTGCGGAAACGGGATTCCTTCATCGCGCCAATTCTTCATCACGCGAAAATCTGAAGCCATTCCTTTCCCGGAAAAGTAGACCGCCTGCATTTCAAGCGCACACCACGATAAATGATCTTTTCGCGTGTCCACCAGCACCATATCTATCTTTCCCACAGCTTTTTCTTTGGCGCCCTCTTTGGAAACAAGAAACGGCAGTTCTCTCAATACTATCGGGGTATCGATTGACAGCAACTCTTTACCGATCCAGGAGAATACAATCCCGTTTTCCAGGAAGCGATTCGGGCACATAGTCACAACTTCATCGGAGAAGGGAATCCCGAAATCGCCGGATTTTTCGTACAATCGCAAACTGCATACCCCTCCCTTCTTGTTGCAGGGACCGCCGCGAAACGGACACGGTTGCGACTTGAACGGACTCTTTGCCAATTCTCTGATTTCTTCGGCGGTCAGTTCCGCAAAGATTTGCCCGTAAAGTTCCGCTATCCCATATCGGATGACACTTCTGTCATTGTGCGACGTCACTTTGGTTTGCTCCTAAAGCCTTTATCAATAAGACACTGCTTGTCTAATACCGCAAAAATCCTGATCTGTCAACCAAAACATCTTTCTGCAAACTCCCGTTAAATCCCTCTTTTCAAGAGCCCGTCCTCTCAACTGTCGCATGGAAAAGCCACCCTGGAACCAACTGACATGCTTGCTTTTATCTCAAAATAATGCAAAAATGCCGTCATGGTCATTAATGAGATATTTTATTCGCTGCAGGGCGAGGGTGCTTTTGCCGGTACGCCGAGTGTGTTTGTTCGGTTGAGCGGGTGCCCTTTGCGTTGTCGGTGGTGCGATACGCAATATGCGTGGTCCGAATCCGCCGGGCGCGAGTATTCGGCCGAGGAATTGAAGGAGAAGGTTCTGCCTCAGCCGACGCGACACCTCGTTGTTACCGGCGGAGAACCGATGGTCGTCGACGGACTCGGCGAGTTTATCAGGCCCTTTGCCGAAGCCGGCATGCACATTACCATTGAGACCAGCGGCATTCGATTCGTAGGCGATCTGCCGTGCGATCTTATGAGCATAAGCCCCAGGCTTTCGAATTCGACTCCGACGGAACCGGGCTCGGCCGACGAACATGAAAAACAGCGGCTCAATCCGCCGGCACTGCAGAAGCTTATCGACAATTACAACTATCAGCTCAAATTCGTGGTTGACAGTCCCGTCGACCTGGATGAGATCGCCGGTTGTATCGAACAGTTGAAAAACGTCAACCCTTACAAGGTTTACCTCATGCCGCAGGCCCGGACGAGACGGGAACTGCTCGATAAATCGCAAATGTTAGCCGACTTCTGTCTGCAAACCGGATTCTCACTGTCGCAGCGACTTCAGATCATGCTCTGGGAGGGCCGGAGAGGAAAATGAGGGGCGGCATCCGGCGGAGCATTCGTACCGGACACCTGTTTCTTTGATGTTAGCCGAAAACAGCCCTCTTAATCATAAAAAAAAGAAGGTAAGCTAAAACAACAAAAGAACTTACGTGTTACGGACAGGCTCTACTCTAAGTCTGGAAAGACATGGTTATTGAAAAA
This sequence comes from Planctomycetota bacterium, assembly GCA_003644175.1. Lineage (GTDB taxonomy): Bacteria > Planctomycetota > Phycisphaerae > Sedimentisphaerales > Anaerohalosphaeraceae > B28-G16. The sequence goes on from QNBS01000308.1 coordinate 1,713, forward strand.
GCTATTGAATTTTTTCAAGAACTTTTTCAGGTAACGCCAACCTTTCCATAACATAGATTACTTCTCTTTTGCTGGTCTCTTCGTTTACATGGGGGTTATAATATTCCCACACAACTTTGCCGTCCCTGGTTAATTCGAAAACCCTTCCGGCATGAGATTGACTGATCAAAATATTGTTATTTGGCAATTGTTGACAACTCCCGCTTTTAGAGGTATAGAAGTCTTTGCTGCCGTCAGAATTATAATTCCATACTATTTTTTTGTCGGCCGGATCAATTTCAAGGATTCGCGAGAACCCTTTGTTTCGACCATTATCAAAAAGCAATATGTTGTTGTTGTCCAGGACGGTTGGGCGGTGTTGTTTGCTTATATGGCCCGGTCCCCATTTCCAAACAAGCTGGTTTTTGTCGGTATCAAGCACACCGATAAGATCAATCTCTCTTATCGACAGCAAAATGCCGCCTTTATCGCCCACGCCTGGAATATCTCTATTTAACAACTCAACCGTATTAGTGTGCATAATATCTAAAAAACGGTCCCGCTTGAAAAGGTGATCCCCTGTAATTTTTCTTGATATTAGCTGGATAAGGTTTTTAGGTTTGAGTATCTTTTTGTATATAGGTACTATTTCCCTCAAAGAATACTCATCTTCAACACTTTTGTAAATATTAAAGGTTTTTAGCAACCGGCCTTCCGGCGACAAAACTGCGATAAAATCTTCCAGTATGGGGAAAGGCATGCCTTTGTAGAAAACAACCGAGTCTTTTCTGGCCAGAGTGTATATATCGCCATTTTCAGCTACATAAAAATCATGATGAGCTCTTAAATTGTTTTCCCATAGAACATTGGAATCCCAATCGAGTTTCATAAATCTTTTATCAATTGCAAAAGTCAGCAAGTCTCCATTGTCAAGCATTTGGCCCAATACAACCAGATCGTCTTTTAAGTCCGACCGCCATGTATGAAGCAGATTGCCTTCCATGTCGATCAAATACATATAGGGATCTCTTGCGCCATAGAGATTGTAGCCATTAAAGGCTAAATCAGGGTCATATACCGTAACAGAAACGTCTTCAGTATTCTTCACCGGCGCCCAACCAACATACGGCAGGGTTCTCAGCACCTCGATCAGTGATTTTTCTGCGTTATCTTCCTTTATCGCCGACGGGCCTTTGGTCATAGCAACAAAAGGCGCTATGACAATAAACAGCAAGTACAAGACGCTGCATACTATCGGCATGGTTTTTTTTGATCTTTTTACGAGTAGCCAGAACAGGATCACTGTGGCAATTAGTAATATTATCTTGCAGGCAACGCGAATTTCGCTCAGGCTGTGCGGCATGTAGTATCGGTTAATAGCACGCCGACCAAAAATAAATAACAGGAGGCAGCCTATTGCGATAACAAGAGCAAAAGGGGACTTTCTTCTGTTTATTTTCATGGCTCTGCAGCAAACAAGCCACCCAACTATAATTGAGGTATAAAAGGTAAGTACAAAGCACACAATAAAAGTGAGTGGCCAATTAAGCAAAGCTGATATATAAGCAAGTGCAGCTAACGCTATTGGTAGTATAATACTTTTGTACACTGGTAAACTCATAGTCATCTAAGCTGACATTTCCCATTTAAGCGTCCAAGAAACATAATTGTCTCCGTGTATTGGTTCAGCGTGAATCGGACAAATCCGTTTCACAGTTAAGAGACTCTTTCTGCCTTCGGCAGGTATTGAATCCGCCTTCGGCGGGGCTGTTTTATCAGGTTTTCTAAGGCATTGCAAGACTCCGAATTGTTCCAGATCA
>QNBS01000309.1 GCA_003644175.1 Planctomycetota bacterium
CAGCACCCCATTGGATATCGAGTATTGGCAAATCGAGAAGATTTGACAGTTGGTGTTTGGTATTTTTATTGACTGTGGCGGATATCAGTTTTTGTTTTGAGGGTAATTGATGGCTAAGGAAGTTGCGGCAAAGATAAAATTGCAGGCCAAGGGCGGACAAGCTACGCCTGCCCCCCCGATTGGTCCGGCGCTGGGGCAGCATGGGGTGAATATCGGTCAGTTTGTTTCCCAGTTCAATGAGCGGACAAAAGACCTAAACGGCACTATTGTTCCTGTTGAGATAAGCGTCTATGGCGACAAGAGTTTTGACTTTATCGTCAAGAGTCCTCCTGCGGCGGTGTTGCTGAAACAGGAAGCCGGTCTTGCCAAAGGCAGCGGCGAGCCGAACAGGGATAAGGTCGGACAGGTCACCAGGGCCCAGGTCCGCAAGATAGCTGAAAGAAAGTTCGATGATCTCAATGCCTTTGATCTTGACCAGGCCGGCAAGATCATCGAGGGTACGGCCCGAAGCATGGGTATTGAGGTTGTAGAAGGGTAGAGAGTCCGGTTGCCGGGCTGAAGGGCAAACAGGTTCTTGTATCAAATTCAGTTAATTAGAGCCGATTGACCGTTGATGTCATTCCCGCGAAAGCGGGAATCCAGAAAGCTTATGGTTTAGTCAGACTATCGAAATGTCGGCGTTTTTTAACTGGAATTATTATTAGAGTGTAAGTGCTGACCACGGCATAGAGTGGGAGCGAAAGGAAGTGTTAATTCGCGGAGAGAATTATGGCGGAAAGAAGTAAGAGATACCGGTCCGAATCAGGAAAGGTCGACAAGACTCCGTTAGGTCTGGCCGAGGCGGTCAAGAAGATCAAGTCATTGGGATCCACGAAGTTCGACCAGTCGGTGGAATGCGTGATGCATCTGGGTATTGACCCCAAACAGGCCGACCAGATGATTCGCGGCGCGATCAGCCTGCCCAACGGCATCGGCAAGGCCCGAAAGGTAATCGCTTTTTGCGAGGATGGCGACATAGAGGCGGCCAGGGCCGCAGGGGCTGTCGAAGCGGGAAACGACGAACTGGTCCGGAAGATACAGGACGGCTGGATGGATTTCGACGTGGCCATTGCAGCGCCGAAGGTCATGGGCAAGGTGGGCAAGTTAGGGCGTATCCTGGGACCGCAGGGCAAGATGCCCTCGCCCAAGAACGGGACGGTAACGCCGAATGTGGCGGGCGCCGTCAAGGAGTTTGCCGCCGGCAAGGTCGAGTACAGAAACGATGCAGGAGGCAATATTCACGCTGTCGTCGGCAAGCTGAGTTTCAATGAGGATAAGCTTGCCGAGAACATCGAGGCGTTTTTGACGCACATCAAGAGACTGAAGCCGACCTCGGCCAAGGGGACATACATCAAGAAGGTATGTATCAGTGCAACGATGAGCCCGGCCATTGTGCTGGACTATGCATGATTGGCGGGGTTTGACTGTCGGTGGAGCGTTTTGGGCGTTTTCGCGGATCAGGAGATAAACAGTTCCCGCAGAAGCAGGACTTAGATCAGAGGTGAGACAATGAGCACGTACGTTAAGGGATTACTCCAGAAGGAACTGGAAAAGAAGTTTGAAGCGGTGGGGGATTTTCTGGTTGTTGACGCCAAGGGTGTCGGCGGCAACGACAACAACGAGATGCGAGGCGCGCTGAAAGCCAGGGGCATCAGGCTTGCCGTTGTCAAGAACGCGCTGATGAGCAGGGCGCTTGAGGGTCTGGGCAAGTCGTCTGCAAAAAGCCTGTTCGCCTCCGGCCCCAGGGCGGTTGCTTACGGCGGCGACAGTATTGTGGATGTCGCCAAAGAACTTGCAGTATGGGGCAAGAAGCTCGAGGTCGTCAGCATTGTGGGCGCTTTTGTGGACGGCGCCGTTCTCGACGGCGCCGGCGCAAAGGCGCTGTCGAAGATGCCGAGTCGGCCCGAGCTGCAGGGAATGGTGGTTATGCTTGCCAACTCTCCGGGCAGTCGTGTTGCCGGCGCCGTTTCTGGACCGGGGGGTATTATTGCCGGCTGCGTCAAGGGGCTTGTTGAAAAGCTGGAGAAAGAGGCGGCATAGGCTGATTGTATATTGTATATTGTAGATTGTATATTGTAGATTGATGATTGTATATTGTGTGGTTGAATCGCCTTCGGCGATGTTTGGTTTTTGATTGTTGGGTGTTTGTGGTTGTCCCCGTGAGGGGTTAAAGGAGACGGCGTAGTCTTGTCAACCATGAACGCATTTTGAAACAGGAGATTGAGATGTCTGAAGAAGCAAGAGAGTGGAGTGCTGATATCAAGAAACTGGGCGACCAGATCGTCGGTTTGACTCTGATGCAGGCCAAAGAACTTGGTGATTATCTCAAGGACGAGCACGGAATCGAGCCTGCCGGCGGCGGTGCTGTTATGGTTGCCGGTCCTGCGGCCGGCGCCGAGGAAGCGGTCGAGGAAAAGACCACGTTTGACGTTGTCTTAAAGGCGTTCGGCGAGAAGAAGATCCAGGTGATCAAGGAAGTGCGGGCACTTACGAGTCTGGGACTCAAGGAAGCAAAGGATCTTGTCGACAATGCGCCGAAGAATGTCAAGGAAGGCGTCAGCAAGGAAGAAGCCGAAGAGGCCAAGAGCAAACTCGAAGCAGCCGGCGCTACGGTGGAAATTGCATAAGAGCTTTGCGGAAGATGTTTTGGGAATTGAGATGCTGTCTTAGTTGAGAGTAATTGTATGAAATCGCAGACTACCCGTGATTTCGGCAGGATAGGCGATGCGGCGCCGGTGCCGAATCTCATAGAGGTTCAGTTGGCCAGCTACAGCCGGTTCCTGCAGGAAGATACGCCTCCGTTGAAGCGCAAGAAACAGGGCTTTGAGGCGCTGCTGCAGGAGATATTCCCGATTGTCAGCTATGACAAGTCGATGGAGTTGGAATATCTCTGCTATGAACTGGAGAAGGCTCGTTATACGCCTCGGGAATGCCGTGAGCTTCGTTTGACTTACGGCTATCCGCTGAAGATTCACTGCCGGTTGAAGCGCAAGGACGCCGCCGACATTGGCGAACAGGCGATCTACCTGGGCGAGATGCCGATTATGATCGGGGGCGGCGAGTTTATCATCAACGGCGCCGAGCGCGTCATCGTCAACCAGTTGCACCGCAGTCCGGGTGTTGATTTTGTGATCGACAGCAAGGACGGCGACCGGATCCTGCATGGATGCCGCATCATTCCCGAGCGGGGAAGCTGGATCGAAATTTCCGTGACGAAAAAAGACGTGCTGGTTGTCAGGATTGACCAGTCCAGTAAGATTCCTGCGACGGTGTTTTTGCGTGCGATGGACGAAAAGTTCGGCAAGACCGCCGATATTATTCGCCTCTTCTATAAGACAAAACAGGTCAAAGTCAAGAAGCTCGACCCGTCGATGTGGGCGGTGGGGGCTGTTGTGGATACGGATACGGGCGAGGTGCTTACCGAAGCGGCGACGCAATTGGGCGACAGCGTGAGCC
>QNBS01000310.1 GCA_003644175.1 Planctomycetota bacterium
CATATTCGGCCGCCACGCCGGGCGCCGATTGCAGGATCTCGTTCATGGCGGCGATAATCTGTCGGCTGTCTCGGGCGCCCTGCCGAACCATCTGTCGCGCTCTCGTCAGGGCCTTGTACAGCAGCAAGGCGTCTTTTCGCTGTTGTTCATCGAGGTATTTGTTGCGGCTGCTCATCGCCAGGCCGTCTTTTTCGCGAACGGTGGGGCAAATCTCGATTTCAAGCGGCAGATTCGTGTCGGCAACCATCCGCTTAATCACAATCGCCTGCTGGGCGTCCTTTTGCCCGAAAAACGCAACATCGGGCCGGACGATGTTGAACAGCTTATTGCATACGGTCGTTACACCCCGGAAGTGCCCGGGCCGATTTCGCCCGCACAATCCCGTCGTTAATTCGGCGACATTGACCCACGTCATATTCCGGCTCGGATACATCTCGCTTACGTCCGGGGCAAAAATAAGTTCTACGCCGGCGGCGGCGCACAGGCGACTGTCCGCTTCGATGTCGCGCGGATATTCGTCAAGATCCTCATTGGGTCCAAATTGGGTCGGGTTTACGAAGATGCTCACGACGACATAATCGCACGCCCCCACCGCCGCATTGACCAACGACATGTGCCCGGCGTGCAGGGCGCCCATCGTCGGCACAAGACCGATGCGTTTGCCGTCGCGGCGGGCCTGCTCGATCCGCTTGCGAACCGTTGCTATTTTTCCGGTGATTTCCATACGTAGTGTCTCATTTCATCCGCCAATATCCTGACCTGGGCCGCATCCGTGCAATTAAACCGACCGGCGTCAAGGCGAATCACGGGACATTTGCGCCATCCGGCAAACAACCGGTCATAGTCCTGAGCAAAAGCCTCCAACGCAGGCAGATCGATCCCTTTTTCATAAGGACGATTGCGCAAGTCGATCCGCGCCAGGCACGCCGGCGGCGAATCGTGAAGATAGACCGCCAGGACGCACTCTGCAACAGCGGCGGCGACGGCGTCGTGTGCGGGCATATATGAGGCCAACTGTTCGGGTGAAAGTGTCCTTGTCGCGTAGATCATTTCCTTGTCGAAGACGTAATCGCCGACTGCGACGGCGCCTGGGGCGAGTTTATCCTTATCGAGTTGCTCTGCCCTGCTGTTTAAGAAATACAATTGCGAATCGAGCGCCAGATCCTTTCTGCCGGCGTAGACCTGCGGCATATAAGGATTTGTGTCGTAGGCTTCGGCGATCATCGCACAGCCGAGCGCCTGAGCCAGGCCCTGCGCAAGTGTTGTCTTGCCGACGCCGATTATGCCTGCAATGGAGATCAACTGCGGCCTGTCGGGCGAAAGGGAGAAATCGCCGCCGTTCAATCTCGCCGCAAGTTCATTCATCGACCGCTTCAAAACGGGGTGCATCAGTTCGCCGTTCAATTCGCACATGCCTTTTAGAACAAAGCTGCGAAGGTGCATCCGGCTATGAGGAACGGTCAGTGCAGGCGTTGAAATAAGCTCGCCGCCATACAGCAGCAGATCCAGGTCTATCGTTCGAGCGGACCACCTTTCGCCTCTCACCCTGCCGAGAGCATCTTCTATTGAAACCATTTTCTCAAAGAGCGCTTGCGGCGACAAATCCGTCTCGATACATGCAACCGCATTTATATACTCAGGCTCATCGGCGGGACCGAGCGGTTCGGTCTCAACCAAAGTGCTCACGCCGGTCAGCGTGATGCGTTCGGAGGCGTCGAGCAGTCGGGCGGCCGCTGCTATATTGGCTTTACGGTCGCCGAGGTTGGCGCCGAGTGCGACGTATGCTGTTGTCGTTTGCGAGCCGGCTTTCACGATAAGCGGTCACCATATGAGTTTTGCAAAACGGTCCATAGCTTCCTTGACGCTTTCGGGCTTGTTAAAGGCGCTGAGTCTGAAATATCCTTCGCCCCATGCTCCGAAACCCGCCCCCGGTGTGCCCACGACGTCGGCCTTTGACAGCAGAATATCGAAAAAGTCCCACGACCCGACGCCGTCGGGAGTTTTCAACCACACATACGGTGCATTGACGCCGCCGTAGACTTCGTATCCGAGCTTTGTCAGGGACCGGCGAATCGTCGCGGCGTTTGACATGTAAAGGTCAATGATGGCGCGAATCTGCGTTTTGCCCTCGGGCGTGTATGTCGCCGCGGCGCCGGCCTGGGAGATGTAACTGGCGCCGTTGAACTTGGTCGAATGCCGTCTGTTCCAGATCGCCTTGACGTCGACAGCGGCGCCGGCGGCGGTGTACGCCCGCAGTGCCTTCGGAACAACCGTCAGCGCACATCGAATACCGGTGAAGCCGGCGGTCTTGGAGAAACTGCGAAATTCGACGGCGACTTCCTTGGCGCCGTCTATCTCGTAGATCGAATGCGGAATCGCCGGATCGGAGATAAACGCTTCGTAGGCGGCGTCGAAAAGTATGATCGCCTTGTTTTGCCTTGCGTAATCGACCCATTTGCTCAGTTGCTCGGCGCCGGCGACGGCGCCGGTGGGATTGTTGGGATAGCACAGATAAACCAGGTCCACCGGTTCGGCGGGCAGTTCGGGCACGAAATTATTCTCAGCGATGCAGGGCATGTACACAATTTGCCCATAGCCGCCCTGCTGCAGCGCATCGCCGGTGCGGCCGGCCATGACATTTGTGTCCACATAGACGGGGTATACCGGGTCCGTAACCGCCACCACATTGTCCAGGCCGAAAATTTCCTGGAAGTTTCCCACATCGCACTTCGAGCCGTCGCTGATAAAGACCTCGTCGGGCTCCAGGTCCACACCTCGCGGCAGAAAATCATTCTCAATAACGGCCTTTCGCAGGAACTCATAACCCTGCTCCGGGCCGTATCCGCGAAAAGTCTCATCACGCGCCATCTCGTCCACAGCGGCGTGCATGGCCTCAATGATCGCCGGCGGCAGCGGCTCGGTCACATCGCCGATACCTAATTTGATGATCGGCGCCTGCGGGTTCGCCGCGGCATGAGCGGCAACGCGTCGACCGATCTCCGGAAACAAATACCCCGCCTGAAGTTTCAGAAAATTCTCATTGATCTTAATCATATACTATCCGTCTTCCTGCAATACTATCTACACAAACAGCTTTCTCGGCAAACATCACGTAGTAACGTCCGAGTTGAGGCGATCATTATATTCCAAACGATTCTCCGCGTCAATGCTCCGGCGGATTGGATGCGGCGGCCCCGGTACTCCATCGCTGTGTATTCTATTATCGGAATAATACCTCAAACGCACGGCCGATTCCAGATATTTTCCCTTTCAGGCAACTGTGCGGGGTTCTTGGTAAAATTGCATCCTGAATTAACCGACCTTAAGGTATCCGGTCACAAGCTCTATATAGTATCTGTTGCGGAAAGAAAAATCGCCGAGCGACACGACGGCGCCATAACAGAGAATGCAAGTGCCTGAGAGAAGAGCCATTTAGGTTGCCGACTATGAACGCCAACATCAAAGTACTGCTCATCGAAGACGA
>QNBS01000311.1 GCA_003644175.1 Planctomycetota bacterium
CCATTTCTTTCAACTGCCGGACGATCCGACCGATCTCGGCGTCCATGCGGGTGATCATTGCGGCGTGGATCGCCATCTTTGTGGCCTGGAACTTCTTCTGTTCTTCGGTCAACGTTTCCCATGCTACCGCTCTCGGCGCTTCGCCCGGACCGATCCTTTCTTTGAGCTGGTCGGGCTTGAGGTTCCACCTCGGAACAATATCCGTATCGCGCTGGGATAAAGGAGTATCGACGAGGCCCATCTCTTTCATGCGTTTCCATCGGCGCTGCCTTATGACGTCCCATCCTTCGAGATAGGCGTCGCGATAAGAATCGATATCCTTTTGCATGGCATGAAGCGGAAAGTGCGGCGAGTAAAACGCCGTGTACTGGAAGAACGGCTCGTCGCCGTGTTTGCTCTTGTGGAGCTTGAGGCATTGAATCGTGTGGTCTGCAATCGCAATTGTCGAATAGTATTTTTCTCCCGGCTTTACCGGTGCGGCGACACCGTCTTCTTTCCATATCCCGGAATTAAAGTAGCGGTCCCAGTCGCAGCCGGATCGGTGGGCTCCCCATGAACGCTCAAAGCCCCCGTCTGTCGGGGTTCCGTCGATGTGCCATTTGCCGGAATGATACGAATGGTAGCCGTATGGTTTCAGCATCTCCGGAAGCAACGGCGCCCAGCCGGGGCGTTTTCCCTTCTTGATCCCGTCCATCGAGTCGCGACGTATCTGCTGGGCATAGTAACCTGTCAGTATGCACGCCCGCGACGGCCAGCATCGGCCGGTGGAGTAGTGCTGCGTAAAGCGAAGCCCGCCGGCCGCCAGCGCCGAAAGATTAGGCGTGCGAACATCACCGCCGTAACATTCGGCGTCGGAATACCCCATGTCATCGGCCATGATGAGAAGGATATTCGGCCTGCCCGCCTTAGCCGCCCATGCCCGGTTTAGCGCCAAAGGCGATACAGCCGCCAGGCCCAGGGCGCCTGCGGCCTTTTTCATAAAATCACGTCTTGTTGTCGGCATGTTTATTCTCTCCTGTCTTATGGTCTTTTTTGCATGGACGCCTTATTATAACATTTGAGCAGGCCCCTTTCAAGTGCGCAGACGCCCCTGGTGTCAAATGCGGTTTGCTTTAAGGTCTTCGAGCCGGTAGTGCGTGTCTCGCCAGTCGATGCCGCCATTGCGGAGGGTTTGGTAAACGGCGTTTGTTATGGCGTAGATTAACAGGACTGCGCCGAGTGGTAAGGCGATTCCGTGCCGGAGGGGTATCTTCCAGAAGCGGGCGTTGTCGGCGTAGGAGACGGCCCACACGACAAGGGCCAGGAGGTTGATGATTCTTGCGCCGCCGGTGGTGAGAAATACCGCGCCGGCGGCAATGAGTGTCAAAACGGCAAGCATAAGCAGAAACGTATCCATCGGCAACCTCGATTATGTGGGATTTACTCCACCGAAACGGGTGTGGAAAGCGCCGTATTAGAACTGCGGCCAGTTCGCCGGCCAGATGACATGTTTCCTGGAAATTTTGTATTTCTTGCGGAGGAACCCGACCAGGTCGGCGGTTCGTGTGCCCTGGGTCTCCGTCGGCATTGTGTCGATCCCGTCGGCGACAACACAGATTCGGATGGTATCGACGCTTCGGCGCCGGCGGCCGTCGGACAGACAGGGCTTTTGGGCCTGCCATCTCTCGGTAGGTTGTATCTCGCCGTCTTTTATCTCGTTGGTCTTTTCTTCTGCGATCAGGCCGTTGCAGATGACGAAATGGGCGTTAAGGTCCTGGCCGGTTCGCAGCCCCTGGAGCAGGGCCAGTTCCCTGACGTTGCCCCGGCTGGTATTACTGTAGAAAATCTCGATGCGGCCCCATGTCCGGACACCGTCGGCGGTTGCATCAGAAACGGAACCTTCTATTGGGTTGAGTTCGAGATAGTTCACGAGACTCCAGGCGCCCCTTAAGGGTCCGCCGTTGTCCAGCGCCATCAGAACCACCGCGCCGATGGTCATCGACACGATCAAGGCGATCAGAACACGTGAAGTCCGTGCCTGGCTGGTCATGGCATCCTTTCTCTGATAATTGCTCAATCCCTTCAGCAATATTGCTACAAGGGATTTTATACTTGATGTATTCGGCAATTTCCAGCGATAAATTGAAACTTTCATTACTTTTTTCAGCGCCGACGGTAAAATATGGAAAATGTCCGACGTCGATTATAAGATTGCCCTGCTTTCGGTTCTCGGTCGTTTATTCCGCAGGGCCTGTCGGCGACAGAACCGAGCATGTCGTCTTGTTTCTTACAGGCGCCTGTTACTTTTGCAGGCTGCGTCCGGTTCTGTTTGAAATGGGCGTCTGCATATCGCCGTTATCAGTATGAATAAGGCCGGCGCCGAGCCGGCCGGCGGATAATTAAGCTTGCGAATCGGCTGACATTATGCAAGATAGGCGCCTGAATCGCAGAGCTTGCAGCGGCGCCGGGAAACAAAACAAGGACACAAGGAGAGGTATGATACATGACCCTGATTCTCAAAATAAACGGTGTTGATAAAGGATTTGCCGACGACAGGACTCCAGAGAACCTGTCGGAGCTGCTCGACGATCTTGGGATATCTCAGGCCACGGTAGTCGCTGAGATTGACGGCCTGATCATCAATCGCAAGGACTTTGCCCGCACGCCGCTGCAGCCGGGCCAGGCAATCGAGCTTGTGCGATTCGTGGGGGGAGGCTGAGTCGATGGACAAGCTCAAGATCGCCGACAAAGAATTTGACTCGCGACTGTTGATCGGCACCGGCAAGTACGCCTCCAACGACATCATGGCCGGCGCCGTCGCCGCAGCCGGCGCTGAGATAGTGACAGTCGCCCTTCGCCGCGTCGATATCGACAACGAAAACGACGATCTTCTCGCCGCAATCGACCGTACAAAGTACCTTTTGCTTCCCAATACCTCCGGCGCCCGCGACGCCGAAGAAGCGATTCGCCTGGCGCGATTAGCAAGAGCCGCCTCCGGCATCAACTGGGTCAAGCTCGAAGTGACCCCCGATCCGTATTACCTGCTGCCCGACGGCTCGGAAACATTAAAGGCGGCCGAAACGCTTGTCAAAGACGGCTTTGTCGTGCTGCCGTATATCAACGCCGACCCCATTCTCGCAAAGAAGCTTCAGGATGTCGGCACGGCGACCGTTATGCCGCTTGCCAGCCCCATCGGCTCCAACCAGGGACTTAAGACCGGCGACTCTATCGAGATAATCATCGAGCAGGCCACCGTTCCCGTCGTCGTCGACGCAGGGTTAGGACTGCCCTCCCATGCCGCCGAGGCAATGGAAATGGGCGCCGATGCAGTGCTCGTAAACACCGCCATCGCCACGGCCGGCGACCCGGTCGGCATGGCGATTGCATTCAGGCGCGCCACCGAAGCCGGACGCCTGGCCTTCAACTCCGGACCCGCAGGGACCGGCGGCGGCGCCGTCGCATCCAGCCCGCTGACCGGCTTTTTGAGAAATGAATGAAA
>QNBS01000312.1 GCA_003644175.1 Planctomycetota bacterium
TCACAGTCAACGACCTGTTCATCGAGGGCGTGCAGGGCCAATCGCTCATCAAGGTTACAAAAGGCAGATTCGAACAGAGCGAAAAAGGGCAGAAAACCAATGTTACCGGGCAACTGCAGGCCGAGTATGACCTGGCCGCCGTCAGCGCACTGGCGGCGCCGTTTCTGCCTCGCGGCCTGGCGATGGAGGGAATACGCAGGAGCGATTTGACTTTCAATTCGCAATATCCCACCGGGACCAGCCGGCTTCTCGCCAACATCAACGGACAAACCGATTTCGGTTTCGACAAGGCGCAGTATATGGGGCTTAACTTTGGAGAAGCCAACTTGAAACTGCAGGCCGACAAGGGACTGTTGGCGCTGGAACTGCCCGACACCACCGTCAACGAGGGAATAATAACCTTTGCGGGCAACGTAAATTTCAAAGAAAAACCCATGACACTGCGAATGGCAAAGCCGGCCCAATTGGCCCGAAACGTCAAGATCAACGACGAGATGACCAGACGCCTGCTGATGTACATTAATCCGCTCTTTGCCGATCAGGCCGGCGTTACAGGTATCGCAAATTTCCACTGCGAAAAGATGTCCATTCCTCTTGGCGGCAGTACATTCAAGGAGGACCTTCAGATTACGGGCACGATTCAAATCGGGGATGTGATCCTCAAACCCAGGGGGCTTTTGGGCGACTTCTTTCGAAATCCGGGAAGAATTGAAATCCTGCCGACGAGATTCGTCGTGGACAAAGGCTATGTCAGCTATGAGGACATGCCGGTTCATGTAGGTAAGTATCCGCTCAATTTCAGCGGAAGAATCGGACTCGACAAGAGCCTTGACATGACCATGACACTGCCGTTGACGGTCGCACTTAAGACGGCCAAAGTCGGCGCCGACTCGGGGACTCGCATTCCCGTTCCGATAGGGGGCACGCTGGACAAGCCCACGGTGGACCTCGGTCGCCTGCCGGAAGAAGCCGGAAAAAAACTTCTCGAAGAGGAATTGCGAAAGGGTCTGGAAAGGATATTCCGATAATATCGACAACGCAAGCGCACGGACTTTTGGCCTAAAGCGGTCTGTTGAATTCTCCGATTTGTTTATGACAGGGCGATTTATCGGAGTTTGCGCGTCCGGCGTTTTGGAATTGTAATAAGGGAAAGGGATGCTTAAAGAGATACTGAGTAAACCGACCGGGGAATTGGGCAAGTGGAGCCGGTTCGTTGTCTTCCAGCTAAAGCTGTGGCGCCATTGCGTGCGGCTGCTTCGTCAGAATCGATCGGGCACGCAGGCGGCGGCGCTTTCATACCATACTCTCTTCGGAATCGTTCCCCTGGCTATCGTGATGGTTATGGTTTTTCAGGCGATCCCGGCCTACCGCGAGGTGGGGGACAATGTCAGGGGCTTTTTTTATGAGCAGTTGAACCTCGACCGGATCATGTACCCCGCCGACGAAGCCGGCTCGCAGGAGGAGATCAAACTCACCGACAAGATTGACGAGATAACCGACAAGTACATTTCCAAACTCAACGCCGGAGCGATTACGCTGTTCAGTTGTGGAATTGTCGTGTGGGCGGCGCTGGGGCTGCTGACGACGATTGAACGGGCGTTTAACAATATCTGGCACGTCGGGCGGGGCAGAAACTTCGTCCAGCGGGTTGTCAACTACTGGGCGCTGATGACATTAGGGCCGTTTCTGCTCGTGATCGGTTTTTATTTCAGCACGAATTACCTCGTCGCCAACAGACTACAGCATGGAGTCATGAATTACGTCGGGCCGGTGCTGCCGTATCTCATCAGCGTGGCGGCGCTGTTTCTGCTGTATTTTGTTTTGCCCAATACGAAGGTGAGTATCCGCGCAGCGCTTTGGGGCGCCGCGGTGGCGGCCCTGATATGGACCGGCGCCAAAGCGATTTTCACCTTGTACATGGCCAACTTCCAACCGTACAAAGGCGTTTATGGCGTAATAAGCATTATCCCCCTGAGCGTGTTCTGGATATGGGTAACATGGGTTATCGTCCTGTTCGGACTGCAGTTGACCTACACCACCCAGCACCTAAAGACGATTGACGCCGCCGAAATGGCGGCGATGCGCAAGCAGGACGAGCATTTCCTGATCAATGACTTCACGGTCATAAGGATTCTGGAATACATCTTCGGCGAGTTTGAAAACAAGCACGGCCCGGTATCCGCCGACGCGATATGCGGCCGGATGAAACTGCCCGCCGAGTTCGGACACAGGATACTCGAACATCTCGTGGCCAAGGGTCTGCTCGTCCAGACCGCAGAGCCCCAGGCGGGTTACGCACCGGCAACCGACGGCGAGAAGATAACGTTGGCCGACATCGCCGACGCCGTAAAAGACGCAAGCTTCGACCAGAACTACACAGGCCTCGGGGCAAAACTAAGAGGCATAATAGACGCCCGCCACAAAGAACTCGCAAAAACAAACCTCAAACAAATCCTCGAAGAACAATCCACCTGACACACCTGGCAGGGTGTCCGCCTGCGGCGGATTATATCAATTCCAGTTAATTAGAGCCAATTGACCGTTGATGTCATTCCCGCGAAAGCGGGAATCCAGAGAGCTTATGGTTTAGTCAGGCTATCGAAATATCGGCGTTTTTTAACTGGAATTATTATTAGCCGTGACTTAAAACCCCACTTGCAGGAATCCCTATCTATCGGGACCCTGATTGGTATTACTTCCCGATAATCTTGACCAGAAGGCGTTTTCTGCGTTTGCCGTCGAACTCGTAGTAGAAGATGTGCTCCCACGGCCCCAGGTGAAGCCGGCCCTCTGTAATTGCGACCACAACCTGGCGACCCATGATTTGTCGTTTCATGTGAGCGTCGGCGTTATCTTCGTAGCCATTATGGCGGTATTGGCTGTGCGGTTTTTCCGGGGCGAGCTTTTCCAGCCAGACCTCGTAGTCGTGATGCAGGCCGGATTCATTATCGTTAATGAATACCGATGCTGTTATGTGCATCGCATTAATGAGCACAAGACCATCCTGAACGTCGCTTTCGTCAACAAGTCGTTCTACTTCATTATGGATAGATACAATAGCCCGGCGTTGCGGTACATCCATCCAAATTTCTTTTGTCAATGTCTTCATGCAATAAGCCTCCCGTATAGACGCGGTAATTATAGCCTTATCAGCAGAATAAGGCAAGGGTACAGCCCGGATATTCCATGAACCCGGTGAAGTTGGAGCGATGCGGTGATTCCCGGGGGCGGTTTATAGTTCGTAGTTGTTGGTTTTCCTCATTTTTTGGTGCCGCCAATCAGCTATCAGGGCTACCAATATCAGTACTGCTATCACGGCAACTATTGCCCAGTTTATGAATGCAAGAGTAGTTTTCTGATCTTTTAGAACATGTGCCAACTTGTCCCATCGCAGGTTCACCACCAGAAGATTCAAAAGCCCAACACAAAGAAATACCCCGCTTGCGATCTTAAAGCCATCCCTGGGATATCTTAA
>QNBS01000313.1 GCA_003644175.1 Planctomycetota bacterium
ATCTTGCTGCCCGCCCCGATAATCGTGTTTCCGAACTTCGCCCGGTCAACACAACTGTTGGCGCCTATCTCGACACAATTTTCAATGATCACGCCGCCGTTGTGCGGAATCAACCGGTGCTCGCCGTCGATAAACGAATAGCCAAAACCGGTCGAACCGATCGTCGTGTTGGCCCCAATTATGCACGCATCGCCGATTCGACAGTTATGATAAACCGCCACATTGCCGTCCAGCCGACAATGAGAACCGATCGTCGTATTCTCGCCGACGATGCAGCCGGCCGATATGATCGTCCCTTCGCCAATACGCACATTACGACCGATATACGCATGGCAGCCAACCGCAGCCCCCGAACCAAGGACGGCGCTGTCTTCTATCACCGCCGTCGGATGAATACCCTCCATCGGCGTCAGCTTAGGGGCAAACAAGTCCAACGCCGCTATCAGCGCCGCGTCAACATTTCCAACAACAAGCTGTACAATGTCAACCCCCTCCAGCTTCTTGGAAACGATCACCGCAGCCGCCTCCGAATCCGCCAACAGCCGGGCATGTTTGGGCGAGGCCACAAAACAAACATCATCCGCCTTGGCGCACTCAACGGCGCTAACTCCACGGATCGACACCCCGCCGGCGCCGTGCAACTCGGCGCCGATACGCTCGGCAAGCTCCGCACACGTCAACACCGTTTTATCTTGTTCGTCGTCCATCTAAAAAAATACCGCTACAGCGCCGAATCCAGTTGGGCCAGAACCTCTTCGGTGATGTCGATCCCGTCGGAATGATATAAAACCTTGTTCGTTTTGATAATCGTGAGCAGGTCTCTGACATCAGCCGCCGGAAATTCGATCTCGTCGGCGGAAAGGACGATATCCAGACCTCGCGCCTTCGCCGTCTTGGCTGCAATCGAACGAATCTCATTATAAAGACTCTCCGTCCACCGCTGAACTTTCAGCATCATTTGCCGGTCATAGAATTTGCTTTTCGAATCCACATCCGCAGTCTTTGACATCCAGTCCGACATCAATTTCATATAGTCGTCGCTGCCCGCCTCGCGGGTCTGCATGTCCGCTTTGACCGCATCCGCCTCGGCCCTCAACTTCTGCAACTTAGCCCGAATGTCTGTCTCCTCGGCATTCATCCGCTCCTGCCATTTGCCGTGTTTGCGGCTGTTCTTCAGCACCAGGTCCACATTCACCACCCCGACCTTCGCCGGAAGAATCTGCCTGCTCGCCTGCGCCCAGCCGCGACCGTAGCCGATGCATACCGCAATCAGTGCGCCCAATATAACCAGAATCAGTATATTCTTCTTCATCATCAAACCTTTCACCTTACAAAATCATATCAAACACAACAAAACTAAGGCGAGTCGCCTTTTCTTTTCCAAAAACATGTCAAATCGCAATTTTGCAAAAGTTTTAACACAAATCAAAACAGCGCACCAACCGAAAAACTGAACACCCGCTCGTCGTCTTCGTCTTCCTTCATGAACGGTACGGCAAGCTCAAACCGCATCGGCACAGGCCCAAACCACTGCGGAAGCATTATCTGCAAACCCGTACCCACCGACGCTCTCACCCCGCCGCTGTCGATCATACCGGTGTCGACAAAAAACAAGGCCGAAAAAACCTCGCTTGCAAGCGGAACCGCAACTTCAGCATTGCTTGTGAAAATCCAGTCGCTGCCGATCGGATCATCCCGCTTCGGAGTTCCCGGCCCTGTAGAAAGACCCCTTGTGCTCACACCTCGATATTCAAAACCGCGTATCGAACCCGTGCCGCCGCCATAAAACTTCTCGAACGGCGGCGCATCGCCAATCACCGTCGCGGCGTGAAGCTTCAACTCAAAAACCGTCTTGCGCTCCGCCAGATCCTCATGCAGTGTCTTATACCAGCGATGTGTCCCGTCCAGTATCCCAAACGTAAAATCGCCGCCGACCTGCTCGTAACCGGCGCTAAAACTATACCCCTTCGTCGGAAGAAAACGATTGTCCCTCGTGTCCCGGCGAATATAAATCCGCACACCCGCCAGATCGTTGTTGCCCTTGACGTCTTTGATCTCCCGGGGCGCATCACCGTCAATATCCGTAATCTCAACACTCTCGGCCCTGAATGAGAAACCCCGACGCCATTTGTTCGGATAACGCTTTTCAAACCCCACATAACCCTTCAGCCGCTTTTCATCATAAGATTCCCGGCCACGCTCATAACCCGACAGCAGCGTCTCCAGCGAAACAGGCCTGTCATACACGTAAGGTTGCATAAAACTCACCGAAAACGTACTGACAACCGTACCCGGACTCACTGATGCACGCAAACGCTGGCCGGCGCCGCGAAACGCCTTGCGCGTAACCACATCGTTCCAGCTTTTAGGCCAGTTCATAATGTCAAAGTTCCGTTCGTCGTATGTAAACTGACCGATCAGCCCGCTGTCACTGGCCACACCGGCGCCTAACATCACCGAGCCAGTCTGGCCTTCGACAATGCTGACACTGGCGTCGCGGCGACCAGGCGCCGTGGCCGTGGCCGTCGGCTCGATGGTCGCCGACTCCGTATAAACCATCCGCCGCAGCAGCTTCTCGAGATCACCGGTGCCGTCGCCACGTGCAAGGTCCGCATTAAACCACTCGCCCGGACGGAAACCCTCCTCGTCCAGGATCCGACGCATCACCCGGTCGTGCGCCGACTCGTTGCCCGTAATATCAATCCTGCCGATCCTGAAACGCTCACCCTGCGAAACAGTAAACACAACTTTCACTTTCCCCCGTGAGGCAAACGTCCGCTCCATCCGCACGTCGGCGTCGATGAAGCCAACCTCACGGAACCGACCGCGAATATGCTTCTCGTCATAATCGGCCCTGTCGTCGCTGTAGAAATCACCCACCTTCAGTTTCAATTCACTCCGCAAATCGTCGTCGCTGAAGTGCAGATTGCCCGTTATGATAATCTCATCGACAATGTATACAGGTCCTTCGTCTATCTTAAAGGCCACATACCCCCATCGCCCGTCGGCGCCGGACTCGGCTTCGGCAATCACCTTCACATCGAGATACCCTCTTTCCTGATAGATCTCAGCAATCCTGTCCGCGTCGGCGGCAACATCTTCGGCATTGTAGCGCACCGGCCAGAACAAAAACTTCTTCGGCCTGGTCTTCATCGCTTTGAGCAGCTCCTTGGCCGTAAATGCGGTATTCCCTTCAAAATTAACTTCCTTAATCGTCGTCCGCGCCCCTTCCTCAATCCTGTAAATAACCCGGCCCTCAGAAAGCTTCTGTTCATCCTTATCCACCCTGACCGACGAGTAACCCTTCTCCAGATACAACTGCTCAATCGCTTCGGCGCCGCTGTTAACATCCAGCTCATCCAGGTAGTCGCCCCTCTTGAAATCCAGCTCCTTCAAAAGCTTCTTCTCGCCCAGGGCCTTGTTGCCCTGAAAGACAATTGAGCGAACAAGGTTCCTCTCCTCCAC
>QNBS01000314.1 GCA_003644175.1 Planctomycetota bacterium
ACTTACAGCAATCGTTTCATCTGAAATCTCAAGGAATGATTTTTGGATTGGTTCGGTTCCGTTTTCAGTTGGTGCTGTCTGGCCGATGACCAGCGGCAGGTTGAATTTCTCGGCTGCATTCCAAAGATTAGCCTTTTCCCACCCGCCCTGATGCGGCATAACGGCGTAATGGAACCTGTGCCTGCCGAGACATTGCGAGCTTTTGTCGACCTGGCTGTAATCGGTCATTTCCGTCGTTACACAGATACGCAGCGGAAAACTGCGAAGCAGCGTAAGACGCAATTCGGGCTTGTCCTGATCGGTCGCCTCGTAGGCCTTCATGCCTTCATTAAGAATTGCAAGGCCGTTTTGGCCGTCGGTAATATCAATGAAGGAATTCATGGGCTGCTCTGACTGTGGGGGTTCGCGGAAGTCTTCGGAATACGGGAGTTTAACCGAACGTTCAAGAACGTCAAACTGGCCCTGAGCAAATGCCGTATCGGCACAAATGCCGCTTGGGAAAGCAACCTGTAAGTAATGATCCTCGACAGTGTTGTCAACCTCTGTTGTGACATCAACCCACTTTTGTCCCTTACGCAGTGTTATCGTACTTTCGATCCTGACAGTTTTTGTATGTTTGCTGCGGGCCTTATCATCAGCAGTACGACATTCAGGAAGCCGCCAGTCGATTGAAACCTTAAATGCCGTCTCCAATGCGCCGCCCTGAATTAAGCTTACCTGGGCCCTTTCATTGATCGTAGTTAAGGACCGCATGTTCTCAACATCTTTATGCTGCCAGGGGTCGCCGACTTCGGCGGTGTCGCGGAAGTAACCCATACGCTCAAAAACTTTGCCTGTCTGTTTGTCTGTAATTATCATCGTGCCGTTAGCTTCAATGGCGACGCGCAGATGTTCATTTTCCATCGTGTTTATACCGGCAACCATAGTTGCAGGGCGGCTCGGCACAACGTCATCTTTATCGATTGGTCTTACAAAGAAAGTTTTATAGCCGGCCGGCGGAATATCTTTAAGTTCCACTTTAGCACGGTATTGTTTGGTCAGGAAAGTATTAGCGCAGTCATTTGGCGACTGGACGACCTGGAAAGAATCGCCGGAACCAAGAATCTGAAGGCCGGCCTTTTGGCCATTTTCGTCGACGATCTCAAATGAACCGGATTCCAGATCACGCGGAATTTCCACATTGACAGTCGCAATCTCGGTGCGTTTAAACGGTGCGGGATTGTAAACAAACAAAGCGATTTGCTCATTGGCATGTCCGGTATAGTCAACTGCGCCGGCAATATCAAGAAGAGCACGTTCTGCGACACAGCCTGAAATTTCCCGGCATTGACGGGTCCTGAACAGCATGTCATCGCTGATTATGCCGCGGCTGCATCCGCCGATCGAATCATGCCCGTGATTCTGCAAAAGCCAGTTGTATGCGTTGTCAAGGAATCCCTGCGGGTACGCTGCACCCAGCATACTTGCATAAACGGCCAGCGGTTCTGCATACTGCATCAGTTCGCGTTCTGTCTTGAAGTTGTCCATCTTGACGTCCATGCGAGCGGAAATAATCCAGCCGAACAGGGGACTTGTTACCTTTGAGTCCGAATAGTAACGCATCTCGCCTTCCAGGACCGGCAGGTTATCTGAAACGTTTTCAAGGACCTGCTTCTGGAATTCCTCAAAAGTGCTGTGGAACACTTCCGCATCGCCTGAAAGGGCCTTGTTGCAATCGGCGATCATCCGCACTTCGCGAATATCCGGACAGGAAGAGTCGTGCCCGCATGACCAGAACCTGTGCGGTGTCGTCCAGTCGCCGTCCTGCTCTTCCATGGCCTGCTTGGCCCTGGCGGGAATTGCTGATTCATCGTACATGTATTTTGGGCGGGAGTATTGAGCGTCAAAATCATGGTATTGATCGCCGACAAATTTAAACGGTCCCGATCCGCATGACCATTCGACCACACGGTTATTCTCATCTTCCTGCCGCCAATAGGCCGGACGCTGGATTACATACCATACATTATAACGCGGCCGCATTGCCAAACGCGAAGCGACGATGCGTGTGCCGTCGGCGCCTTGCCAGATGTATTCTGAATTGGGTGCGGCTTCCGTGCTGACGCCGCGATAGAATGCGGCAAAATCAATCCCGAAGCCCTTATAAATTTGCGGCATCTGAGAAATCTGCCCCCAGCCGAACGGCGAATAGCCTGTCTTGCTGACATGGCCCATATCCTTGGCCATTTTGTGGCCTAAAAGGAGATTGCGGACCAGCGATTCGCCGCCAACCGAAAATTCGTCAGGCAAACAGTACCAGGGTCCGACCAGAAGCTTCTTTTCGGCAATGAGTTTGGCGACGGTTTCTTTTTTCTCCGGACGGATTTCAAGATAGTCCTGAATCGGAACCGTCTGAGAGTCCAGATGGAATGACTTGAACCGAGGCTCCTTTTCAAAAATGTCCAGCAGCATATCCATCATATACACCAGCATGTGACGGGTTCGCTGCATCGAAAATCGCCATTCGCGATCCCAGTGTGTATTTGAAATGAAATGGCATTGCGTTTTGGTTTTGTCTGTCCTTTTTGTCATCTCGCAGTTTGGTTATTATACCCAACCTTTCCAGTATTTTTAGACATTCATTGCTTTTCAACATTTTAATAATTCCCGATTATACTAATGTATCCGGCGGAAGTCACTACAATAATGGCGGCAGAGTCCAAAATTCGGAGATTTCCTTCGGTTACGCCTGAATAAAGGTAATATTTGCCTTAATATGGCGGTGTTGCGCAAAAGTCTGGCGGAATGTGCATGCTTCTGCTATAATCCGGCATCATGTTTTCGAAAAGTAATATAATTCAAAATGAAAGGCTAATCAGTGAAAAGTAACTATCGCCATGCACCTGCAGTTGCCGTTATCTTGTCCTTTTTTACCCTGTGTCTGAATGTCGGTTGTGCAAAACAAACAGAACCTGAAGAAAACCCTGGTTCACCATCTTCAAAACTGGTGCGCCCGGGCGGCGATCTTCAGGCGGTGCTTGACGGCGGCGACAATGTTTTGCTTGAGAAAAAGGGCGTTTATGAGATCACTGAGACATTGAAATATAAATTCGGCAACCAGAAAATATCGACAAAAGATGCTGTCCATATATCCGACTACGCCACCTTGCGAATTGCCGATCCAAACCTGATGCTGCTCGTCGATGGCGGCGGAAAGGATCACATCGTCCTGAAAAATGTTATCCTTGACGGCAATCGTTATAAACTATCCATCGTCCCCAAGAATGAGGTCACCGGAGGCGGCGGCCAGCCTCCTATGGTGCTTTGGGGAGGCGCCGGCGCAGAAGGACAAAAAGTTCTCAATAACGTCTTTATGAGCACCCGAACATGGTCAAGCCTGAAAGTTCACGAAGGGGCGAGGAATGTACTTATAGAAGGCAAC
>QNBS01000315.1 GCA_003644175.1 Planctomycetota bacterium
AGTATATTTCCGCACCCCCGCCGGCGAGCGGCAAAGAATTATGATTGACATTGGCGCAGAATTGTTTATGATATATGAGTTCTGCAAAATTGCGATTTGACATGTTTTTGGAAAAGAAAAAGCGAAGGGCTTTTTTCTTAGGGTTAAGTTATATCAAGATAGCACGTTATCTGATTACTTAAGAAAATCGAAAAAATGATTTTCTTAAGTAATATATGCCGGGGTCAAAGTGATGATACTGAAATCTTCAAATCACGTTTTTTAGACACTGGTGATGAATCTTTGTCGGGAGGTGAATGAATGGATCGGGCCGAACAGGATGTTCCAAAGAGAAGCGGTCCTGTCGATGTTCTGGTTGTGGGCGATACGGTTGAGGCGTTGACCAATATCGAGCAACTCGGCGATGATCGTTTTCATTTTTGTCCGAACCTGCCGGATGCCGTCGCCTGGGCGGGCCGCGAGCGATTCGCAGTAATCTATGTGGTGATGAGCGATTTGGACGGTCAATCCAAATCCAAACTTGCAGCACTTCGTCGCGTAAGTGTTGGTTCGCGTGTCGTTCTTCTGGCCCAGGTGCACGAAGAAGCCTCGGCGCGCAAAATGATCCGGTCGGTCGGGGATGCGTCAAGGCCCGCAGACGACTATCTGATTTGCCCGGTTGACGCCGGGGATCTCCTGGGCCCGGTTCGGGCGGGACAAGAGGCGGCGCCGACAGGCTTTTCATCCTTGCTCGCCCGCAGAGACGACAGAATCCGTCAACTCGAAAAGCTCGCCACGGAGGACGATCTGACGGGACTGAAGAATCGCCGTTACGTCAGAGAGTTTCTCAAGCAGATTATCGCCAAGTCCGCAACGGAGAGTCGGCCGGTAACGCTGCTTTTTTTTGACATTGACCATTTCAAGCATTACAACGACCAGTACGGCTATGCGGTGGGTGACAATGTTCTCAAACAGGCGGCAACAATGATGCGTCGATGTTGTCGCAGTCATGACATAACCGGTCGGATCGGCGGCGATGAATTTGCGTTTATTTTCTGGGACGGCCCCGACAGCCCTGAAAAACCGGCGGGCGACAAAGCCGAAGTTGTGGCGTCTGATCGCCGTCTGACGGAAACGGACCATCCCACAGCGGCGATCTTCATGGCGGAACGTTTCCGAAAGGAGATCAGTTCGGCGGAGCTTTCCTTTCTTGGCCCGGAAGGAAAAGGCATGCTCACAATCAGCGGCGGGCTGGCGTCTTATCCAAAAGACGGCTCAACGGTCGACGAACTGTTCAGGCAGGCGGACAAGGCGCTGCGCGAGGCCAAAAAAAGCGGGAAGAACCGAATATATCTGGTTGGCAAGCAGTGATAATAATTCCAGTTAAAAAACGCCGATATTTCAATAGCTTGACTAAACCATAAGCTTTCTGGATTCGGCGCTTTCGCGGGAATGACATCAACGGTCAATCGGCTCGAATTAACTGAATTTGATATGAGAGGGCCCTTGCCCGGCGATTGGCCCGGATGCAATTGGGGTGTTGTGGTTTTTTTGTTCTTACCTATCCTTGTTCGACATGACTATGGTTTCCGTGGGGCCGAGGAGTTTATAACGAACACCCCGCCAGGTGATGGTGTGTCCGAAGCCGGATGAGAGGATGAACACAAACATCACCCATGACCAGATGAAGGTTCCGGCGATATCGGCGATGGCGGCCGGTTTCATTTTCGCGGCGTCTTCCGGCAGCAATTGTTTGATCATCTTCTGTCTTATGACCGCGCGGTAAATCTGGCCGGTAATAAACATGACAGGGACGAAGGCGTAAAGACCTAACGTATCCCGGTTCAGCACGGCGGCGTATATCGCCACCGCCGACGTCGCCCAGACGCCGAACAGCGAATATGCAATACAGAACATTCCGAACCACCATGTCCGGGGAATGGTGACGCGAGTGATCACAAACTGCCTCCTGGCGAATTCGAAAAGACCGGCCCATGTGGTTTTTTCGTAGGAGGCGACCATACAGCCGGGGGCGAATATTATTTTCATGCCCGCCTTTTTGATCGCGTACGACAGGCTCAGGTCGTCGCTGATTGCCCTTTTCCAGATCGACTCCAGGTTAATTTTTCGGAATGTCTCGGCGCGAACGGCCATTGATCCGCCCCACAACTGATTGAAATTGGTGTTGCCCGGCATTTGAGCGATTTTCGCGTTGATCGCCGACATGGCTAACGACGCGAGGTTGTTTTTTTCGGGAACGAACCAGCGGTATCCCGTCGAAGCGCCGTACCTTTCCTTTCGCAGGGGATAGACGAGATGCTTGAGCCAGCCGCACTTGAGATGGGCGTCGGAATCGGCAAAGGCGAATATGTCAATATCCGAAGGAGCATTGGCGCACGAGTAGAGCAGGTTGTGAATCTTCTGGCTGCAGCCGGCGCCTGTTCCGGCCACAAGAACGGATACGTCGCCGGCTCTCGACGCCGCCGATAGCTCATCTTTCAGCCGGCAGAGGACTTCGTAAGCGGCATCTGAGGTATCTTCCACAACAAAGTGAACTATGAAATCCGCATAGTCCAGGGCAAAGATGGAACGGATATTTGCCTCAAAGGCGTTGTCGATTCCCTTGCACGGAACCGTAAGCAGCACCCGCTGCCGGCAATCGGCGTGCTGCCGGGCGGCTTTCTTCAGGGCGTAGATGTAGTTGCGGCGCGACTGCCACAGGAAAACTCCCTGCGAGAGAATCGCCAGAACGGCTATCACCGTGTAAATATCCCAGAACATCCAATGATATCCCAATAATAGTTTATGTTTATGTTTATGATTGATGAGACTACGCAACCGAAGCCAGCGAGACAATAGAATCAACCAGTTGATCAATTGTATATCGCCGGTCCAGATCGAAAGTGATCATGCAGCCGTGATTGTGATCCGAAGCCAGGATGATCATGTTCGGTTCGACAAGTCGCCAGCCCTGGTCCTGTGGCTGATGGCCGACAATGAAGGCGTCAACATCGAGGCGACCGGCAAACTCTTCCAGAGTCCGGGCGCTTTGCCTTCGTCCCCATGTAAACAGATACAACGGTTCGGGGCGCAGGGAATCGGCGGGTGCAAGTTTCTTGTCAAAGACGCTCATGTCGAATGTATCCACGAAACGGTCGGCAGGCAGGGAGTGCGACATCCAGATTCTGTTGGGACATCTGACGGCAATGGGCTGAGAAAGCAGATAGTCCTTCATGGCGTCCATTACGTTCTGATAATCATCACCCAGACAGTTTCTCATCGCCGCTTTTAAGGCGCGATTCATTTCTTTACCCGTCTTCATCACATCGGTATCGGCTATGATGGCGGTATCGTGATTGCCCATCACAAGAAAGACCTGGTCGGGAAACTGCAGTTGATAGCTCACCACGTCCATGAAAAGTTCAAATGAAAGGCAG
>QNBS01000316.1 GCA_003644175.1 Planctomycetota bacterium
AATCGCGGCGCTTGTCGCTACTGTGATTTTGGCGTGCCTGCTGCATTCGAAGAAGGGTCTGCCGCTTCCATGGGCGATGGGCATTGTTGCTTTCGGGGTGGTCGTCTTTGTCGGCAGTCTGGTTTTGCCCAAACCGACGAAGGTCATATATGTAATAATGGTGAGCCTTGCTTTGCCGATAGGGCTTGTGATCAGCACGGTCTTAATGACGGCTTTTTACTATTTGCTCCTGACGCCGTTAGGGTTGTTTTTCCGGCTCGTGGGTCGGGATGAACTTGAGTTGAAGTTTGACCGCGGCAAGACGAGTTACTGGGTAAAGCGACGGCCGCCGAAGAGTCTTAAAAGGTATTTCAATCAATTCTGAACATATCGGAGAGTACGATGTCCGAAGACGAGAAAGCCAATGATACGAATGAATTTGACCGGTTGGCCGGTGAGGGCAGGCAGTCTCTGCCGGCGGAGTTCTGGTACTTTCTAAAGCACAACAAGAAGTGGTGGCTGCTGCCGATCATCATCGTGATCGTCCTGTTAGGCCTTCTTGTCCTTGCCGGCGGCAGCGGGCTGGCGCCGTTTATCTATCCGCTGTTTTAGGCGATACCGAAACGGAATCAGTATTATAACAATCTTCGTCCCATATTGCCCTCAGAACGAGTACAGATTGATCCTACCATACTTTCTTTATAAATATGACCTATGAGCCCAAACCAAGAAAACATATTAAACTTGAACTGCCAAGGTTTCCCTTTTCCTTAGATGGTATCGCCTCCAGACGGAGGCAATCGTACACGACGTTGCCGATAGTTCTCTTTGGAAACCTTCCTCTTTTGTCCAACTTGAATTTCGGAGCGGTCAGAACAATCGTATTTTTTCCGCGCTTAAGTAGTTTCGCATCGAAGCCAACCCGCACAACTGTATATGCGCCGATCCCGGTGCATCTTCGAAGGGTTGCCGATTCGGAAAAACGCAATGGTTCCGGACCGCTTACCTTCTGGCTGTTAACATAAACCAGTGTCTGTCCTTCAAACATGGTCCCGGCAACAGCGATAGTCAAAGTCGCCTGGCCCTGGTAGACCTTATCAACGTCGAAGTGGACGCGGTACGGCACAGGCGTAAGCGGATCGAATTGAGTCTTGTCATCAGGGTCAGCGGGTTGATCTTTGTCGAAATCAAATCTTATGCGTTTGATCTTGTCATCCCATCTGAAACCTTTGTTGTAATTTTTGATATTGGGCCATGTCCTCGCCGTCAGGTGGAAATATGGCCAGTCAGTATCCTCTCGGCTCTTTCCAACATAAAAGTCAACATCATTTGGAAAACTGCGTGGATAGATAATATGCATGCCCCACTGGTGATGGTACTTACCCATCCAGAATTCTTCGCCGGTCCGATCCGGGGTGCCGATCTGCCAAAGAGTTTCGCCGAACTTTTCCGGTGTCCATACAATTTTTCCCAGGTCATTGTCTTTGCCTGCCTTGATAGCCACCCCATCTTGTACATACTCTCCTATGGCACCATTGACAAAGGCGTACAACTTATACTCACCCGGCCGGACACCCGGTATGGTAAAGCGACCGTTCTTATCGGCCTGACGGTAGTAGAGGTAGTTCTGGATTCTATCGTGGTAGTGCATGCCGCGGTCACCGAGCAAAATGAAGGCTCCATCAGGCGATGAGCCGTCTGTAATTTGAAGCTGGCCGGTAACAGTAACTCTTCCTTTGGCAGCATATTCCGGCTCGCTTACCCAGCTATAAGGCCATTTGGCGATTTCGATGGCCGCTTGTCTTTTTGCGTTTGCTAGAACATCTTCTTTGTTTTCTGCTTTATTGATATACATCAGCCACGGCCCGAATACATGCTCCCAGCCTTCTGTGAGAACAGGGTTGGATTTCGGCAGTCCGCAATGAGCGTCGAACAGATGCATGAACATCAGGCCATCATATTGCTGGCAAACCCGCTGGCTGAAAGGTCCGCCACCTATCCATTCGTTGGAGGGGATTACAAAAAATATCCCGCGGTTATCATTGAATTTCCCGATAAGCTTTTCGCGGTACTGAAGAGACAAGTCATCATACTTGGAACGGATCGTACCATCGGTAAATATCCAGGTAGCATCGGATACAGTTCTTTTCTTCTCCATGCCGTGCATCGGATAGACGCCGTTGCGCTCCTCGTCGACATAGTAGTAGGGTGTATCTTTCGTCACAACACGGAATTTTGAGACACCTGTCCGTTTTAAAGGCGGGTACCTGCGCACCTTCGGACCGCTTACAACTTTCCATACGAAATATGTGTACACCCCCGGGGTATCCGGCTCCATTGCGTAGTGCAGTTCGACGCGAAGCCCCAGTTGCGGCTCATTACCTTCAGATTTGAGCTTCCGCATGAATATGAAAGCAAGGTCAATGAGCGAATCATCCCGCCGGACAACCTTGTATCCGTCACAGTCGCCGGTAAGCCATTCCGGATGAATGTGGATTGCCTGAACCATGTTAACGCCGTCATTGTTGTGATAGTTTGAGATCGACCCGTCAGACTTGTTGATCTCAGCGGTTGCCAATCGGTTGCGCAGCACAATTTTATCCACCGATTCGATTAGCTTCAGAGCCCCACAAGCCAATGGCGAACTGAGGACAATGGCAGCGCACACAGTTAGCGGCAATAAACTTCTTTTCATAACGACATTAACAAATGACCTGGGATTTCCTGCCCATTTAAACGTTTGCAAAACATAATTCGCTCCTTCCGACATCAATAATCTTATTAAAATCACTCTGAACTGTCAAGGATTTTCTTTTTCGAGGCGGTTGTATTGGAAATGGCGTCGAATACGTGATTTCTTGTGCCCCATCTTGCTGATCGCAGCGAAAGCCCGATTCAACGGGATGGCAAAACGTTCCGCCCCGTAGCGACTATTTAACGCCGAGCAATGTCAGTATTCTTTTTGCAAAGACTTTGCATCGGACGGCGGCGATGGTGCAGGGGCGGCGGGTGGCGATGGCGACGAGGTATCGGGCGATATCGCTGGCGTCGAGCATTTGCCTCTTGCCGGGGGGTTTTTGATAGCTGTCGAAGAATTCGGTGTCTACTCGGCCGGGGTAGATGGTCGAAAGCTTGATCTTGTGCTTTCGCAGTTCCCATTTTGCGGCCTTTAGGAAGCCTGCGACACCGTGCTTGGAAGCGCAGTAGGCGCTGTAGTTCGGCGCCGCGAACAGGCCCGCAATCGAGCAGACGGTGATGATGTGGCCGGGGATGTGTTTTTCTTTCATGCGGCGGGCGGCTTCTCTCGTGCAGAGAAAGACGCTCGTGAGATTTGTCTCGATGACGGCCTGCCAGTCTTCGGCGGTCATGCCGATCAGTTCGGATTTCAGACCCCGCCCGGCGTTGTTGATAAGGATATCGACCCGGCCGAAC
>QNBS01000317.1 GCA_003644175.1 Planctomycetota bacterium
ACGATACGTCGTTGGGAGCGGTGCTTGACGATATTCTTCCCGCCGCCGATGGCGAAGCGGACGGGCTTTCTCTCGAGGACGATATGGCCGAAGAAGCCGACAAGATCTTCGAGGCCAGTCAGACGGCGTCCGGCATGCCGCCGGCGCCGGCGCCGGCGCCTCTGCCCCGGGCGCCCGCCGCCGCTCCCGGAGCATATCCCGCCGGGGCGGCCGAAACCTCAAGCAGCGCCTTCAGCGTCGCCATGTTTCTGCCGCTTATCGCCGTCGTCTATGCAGGCATTGTCATTGTCGCAGGACTGAGAGGGATCGTCCCAGGCATCCTGAAAGTGATCGAATCCAGGGAGTACTACGGCATGGCGCTTTTCTGGTATATCCTGTTCGCACTGATGCTGGTGGTCGCAGTGGCGGGCATTTTCGGTTTTCAGGGCGGCTCCGGACAACCCAGGCCAAAGAAGGCAAAAGTGTCCAGGGCCGGGAAGAAAAAAAAGAAATAAGCTTCGGCTCAATGAGCGCCGGCAGGCGCTTGCTGCAGGCGAGCTACTATTGATGATATCTGAGGGAGTGAGAAAATCTTGTGGAGTTCGCTTCCTGACAGGGAATGTTAATTGTTGAAAGGGAATGGTAAAATGAAATACGCACGATGCGCACTGATCGCTGTTCTGTCCGCGGTAATCCTCATTTCGGCCGGCTGTATCTCGCAGGAACAATACGAGGACATGGCGGCCCAGAACCGAATCCAGCAGGCAAAGATCGACCGTCTCGAGGGCCGGATAAACGCGGTTGAGACGTCCAGGGCCCAACTCGAAAAACAACTCGCCACTCTCAGGGACCAGAGCAGCGTCCAAAGCGCCGCAACCGCCGAAGAGATTGCCGCCCTCGAAGCCGCTATCGAAGAGAAAAACTCCATGATCGCGACATTGCGGGAACACCTCCTGGCAAGCGGCATAAAGCTGCCCATGGAACTCAGCGCTATGCTGGAGGACTTCGCCAAAGACAACCCCATGGTCACCTTCGACAAGGAAAGCGGCAAGCTCAAATTCAAGAGCGACCTGCTGTTTGAGTTGGGCAGCGACAAAGTCGCCGCAAGCGCCGTCGGTTCGATCCGGGCGCTTAGCGACATCATGAAAACCGACGAGGCAAAAAACTTCGACGTCATCATTGCCGGCCACACCGACGATGTGCCCATCGGCAAGCCCGAAACCAGGGCCAAACATCCGACCAACTGGCATCTGTCGGTCCATCGGGCGATATCCGTTTTGAATGCGATGGTGAAAAACGGCGTTAAGCCGACGCGCCTGAGCGTCCGTGGGTTCGGCGAATTCAGACCGCTGGCGCCCAATGCGCCCAACAAGAAGGGCAACGCTGTAAACAGACGGGTCGAGATGTTTATCGTTTATAAAGGCGCATAGGTTGTCGCCTGTCAGTAATCGTCTGCCGGGTATGAGAGCATTGCTTTCATATCCGGCAGTTTTGTATGCCAAACGCATTGCAGAATATGTATTTTGAGGAAGAACGATGACCGATAGAACTCTGATCATCATCAAGCCCGACGGCGTGCAGCGGCACATGATGGGCGAGATCATATCGCGGTTCGAGAGAAAGGGCTTCAAACTCGTTGCGGCAAAGTTCATGCAAATCAGCGAGGCCACCGCGCGGGCGCACTACGCCGTACATGAAGGCAAGCCCTTTTTCGCCGGTGTGGTCAAGTATCTGGCCTCCTGTCCGGTCATGGTGATGGTCTGGCAGGCCGACGGCATCATCGAGATGTCCCGGAAAATGATGGGGGCGACTTTCGGCTATGACGCCGATCCCGGCACGATTCGCGGAGACTTCGGCTGTTCCAAAGGATACAACCTCATCCACGGCTCGGATTCGGTTGAGTCGGCTAACTACGAGATACCGCTGTACTTCTCGCAGGACGAACTGGCCGACTACAGTCTTGTCGACGAAGACTGGCTTTACGGCCGAAACGACTGAAACCGGCGGTGTATTCGGATAGTCTCGCCTGCGGGCGGCTCGTTTGGGCATGCAATAACACGGACAAGGCAAGTTTGTCCGTGCCGCCCGGGATCAAATCCTGACTTTTTCAACAACCCCGCGATTCGCGGACAGACCTTATCATCCCACTCTTTAAGTCAGAAAAAGTATTCCTTCCATGCAATAAAAACTGTCGATGCTGCGTCTCTATGTTTGTCGTGAATGTATGAATAAGGGGTTATTTGCAGCGTGATATGACTTCTTAGTTTTCTGCATCCGATTTAGAGGTGGGATTGGCGCAGCGGAATAATGTAATGCCAGGGCCCTTAGGGGCGGCGAAGTTATCGGGTAACTTTTTTTGAAAGGAAATTGACATGAAAAGGAAGGTATTTCCGGCAATGGCGGTGTTGTTGATGTGTCTGGTGCTGGCGGCCCAGTCTGCGCCGGCTCAGCCGCAGGGTCGGGGGCCTCGCCCGGGGCGTGGTCCGGGCCAGGGCGGCCGGCAGGGTCGCGGACGCGGTGCGAGCATGATGGGTCGCGGCGGCGGCATGTATGAAGGTCTGGACCTGACCGAAGAGCAGAAGGCGAAGATCGCAAAGATCCGTGAGGAAATCATGGAGAAGGTGAGAAACGCCGATTCGCCGGAGGCCAGGCGAGATATCTACGGACAGATGAGAGAGAAGATCCAAGCCGTGCTGACCGATGAGCAGCGTGAAAAGATGGCTCAGCGGTTTTCGGGCGGACGCGGTCGTGAAGGCGACAGGCCCGGCGGTCCCGGCCGGAGACCCGGGCGGGATGCATCACGCACACGATCAATGGGCCCGATTCAGGTGCTCGATGGGCTCCTGAGGCGCCTTGGGCTGAACGATGAGCAGAATAAGAAGATCGCCAGGATTCGTGAAGACGCCATCAAAAAGCTGTTCAAGGATGTCAAGGCTGTTTTGACGAAGGAGCAGAATGCCAAATTCGACGAGGCCCGGAAGAGACTCCGTGCCGCTCAGCAGCGTCGCGTGAGAGGGAATCGTCCGGGTCCGGGCGGCCCGCCCGAAGGGAGAGGCCCTCGCCGAGGCGAAGGTGACAGGGACGGTGGGGCCCGCGGCAGGAAGCATGACAAAGGTGGTCGTGATCGCGAAAATTAACAACAACTATGCAATTTAGCACCAGGTCGACGGCTCGAAATCCGGGTCGTCGGCTTTTTTGTTGCTGGAAGATGGTCGAACTTTCCGATATCGTCAACGGAAAGGGGTTTTTGTTGGTCGAGTCGGCGACGAGTTGTTTCTTAAGATGACAGGATGATTTATGACGACGATGGCTGAATATGTTGACGGGCTGCCGAATATTTGTGGGCAGGAGAGCTTGATTGCCGAGGCGACGGGCGGGCCTGGTCCTGTTTTTCTTGCCGGCGGCGATATTGACTTTG
>QNBS01000318.1 GCA_003644175.1 Planctomycetota bacterium
ATCCCGAAGGGAGTTTACCCGCCGAAGGAGGGCCTCTGGAGGGCGATTCAAATCCGTTTAACCCAAAATCACAATACCGCACGCCGCCACCACCCGTAGGGGCGACCCCACGTGGTCGCCCTGAAACCACCCATATCTCCCCGTCATCCGCACCACACAGTCCAACACGTCCAAAAAGTCCGACACGTCCGAACAGTCCAAACAACGCATACACGCAAAGCGCCCCAAAAACAAAAACACAAAATAGTTTCCCCGAAACGGTACCGCGTACCTTTAATTATCCCCAAAATAGTTTCCCCGAAACGGTACCGCGTACCTTTAATTATCCTTTTTGCCTCTACCCGTTCTCCTCACCCGCTACCGACACCGCCTGTCCGGTTAAGCATACCACCCGTCGCCCCGTCTGCAACCACTTTCCCAAAGAAACCGCACCAAAATACATAGGATAAAACGCAGGCCGCAGGCCTGCCACCGCCGCCGAATCGGTTGATTTGGGGCAGGAACTTTACGTTTTTATCGGAGGTGTCGGAAATTTATTTATTTGTCTTGACATTCGATGAGCGTATCTCTATAATGCACGGTGAAGTATGGGGGTGATGATAAAGCATCCGGCCGAACCGCTGGTCTAACAGCATCGGGAATATGTTTAAGTCACTACTGATGTAACAGATTGGGGAAATATTGTTTAATCGGGGGATTGTCGTGACAAATTTGCGTAATGCTGCACTCGCAGCATCAATTATCGTATTGTCCATGCTTGCCATTGCATCCAATGCCGGTGCAGCGATGGTCGTCAACGAAATATCCGGCACTTTCGGCGCCATCGGATTGGATTCCGGCGACCCGGCGTCTTTTGAATTGACCGGCGGGACGGTCTCGCAGCCGGCGGCCGGCGGTTCACTTGAGATACTCGACATTGGAGTGGACTTGACCGGATACGCCTCAAGCGGGGACAGTGTTCTCGTAGACGGGAGCACGGTAGCTATTTGGAATCCGACCAACGGGACGATTGCAACGTTCGATGTGGACTCGGCAACCTTGACACAGATATTAATCGACCCGCTCGGAATCGGCTACATGGAACTTGATCTGACACGGAACATCAATAACCTTGCTACCGATGCAGATGATCCCATTGTTCTGCCCTTGACAATGCAGATGCTTATCACATATAACGGTCTTGCAATTGAAACCGACGGCAGCAACGGGATAGCCGGCCTTAATATGTATGGAAGCGCCTCATTCTCAGCCGTTCCCGAGCCGGCAAGCCTGGCGCTGCTTCTGGGTGGTTTTGTTTTCCTGAGAAAACGTAAAAATCAAGTCAGCGTTCGGTGATCACTTCTCTGCCGTGCATATAAGGCGCCAGCGCTGCGGGCACGTTGACCGAGCCGTCGGCGTTCTGATTGAGTTCGAGGATCGGGATCAGAATGCGCGGCGAAGCGATGACGGTATTGTTCAACGTATGACAGAAGACGTTCTTCTTAGCCGCCGTTTTGTAGCGCAGGTTCATTCTTCTCGCCTGGAAGTCGTAGAATCGACTCGCAGAGTGCGTCTCGCCGTAGCTGTTGCGCGAGGGCATCCACGCCTCGATATCGTATTTCTGAACCTGTCCCCTGCCGAGGTCGCCCGTACAGACATTGACCACGCGGTAAGGCAATCCGAGAGCCTGCATAACCGCCTCGGAGTTGGCTAATATCTCCTGATGGTGCGCCTTGCTCTTTTCCTCGTCGTTTTCGGCGATGATGACCTGCTCGACCTTGTCGAACTGATGGATGCGGTACAGCCCGCGGGTATCCTTGCCGGCGGCGCCGGCTTCGCGGCGGAAACACGTGCTCATCGCGACGGATTTGATCGGCAGTTGTTCGGCGCTGAGAATCTCGCCGCAATGATAAGCGGTTACGGGCACTTCGGCGGTGCCGGCGAGATTCAGATCGTCCCTGTCCATGCGGTACGTCTGCTCTTCGGCGCCGGGATAATAACCCGTGCCGCGCATCGCCTCATCCTTCATAAGCAGCGGCACGGACATCGGCGTATATCCCTTGCCGATCATATAGTCCAGCGCAAAACGCAAAACCGCCCAGTGCAGCAGCGCGCCTGCGCCCTTCAGGAAGTAGTTTCGCGTACCGGCCAGCTTCACGCCGCGTTCAATATCGATAATCCCCAACGAAATCCCCAACTCCACATGGTCTTTCGGCTCGAAGTCAAATTTGCGAATCGTCCCCCATTTTCGCAGCTCGACATTCTCCGTATCGTCTTCACCTGACGGCACGTCGGCTGCGGGCGGCTGCGGAACCTGCTGCATGATCTCGTCGAAGACCGGCTGAAGGTTCTTAATTTGTTCGTTAAGCTGCGCCTCGGCGTTCTTCAGTTCGCCTAATCGCCCAAGAGCAGCCTGCTTTTCATCCGCCGACAGTTTGGGAATGGATTTACCGACGCTGTTCTTCTCCGTGGCGATATCCTGCAGGCGCTTGCGACAGTCTAATAATGCGGCGTCGACGGCAAGCAGCCGGTCAATATCGACGTCGAACTTCTTCGCCTTTGCCCCGTCGGTGAACTTCTGCGGGTTCTCTCGGATTCTTTTTATATCAATCATATCTTTTGATTATCAGTACGTTATTCTGGCCGCCGAAGCCGAAGGATTCGCTCATTGCGATATCGACCTTCGCCTTCCTCGGCTCGTTGGGCACATAATCCAGGTCAAGGGCCGGGTCCGGGTCGTGCAGGTTCTTTGTCGGCGGCAGGATGTTATCCCTTATCGCCAGTACGCACGTGATCAACTCCGCACAACCTGTCGCCCCGATAAGATGGCCGAACATGCTCTTGGCCGAGCTTGCCGGGACGTTTTTGGCATGATCCTTGAAAACCGTCTTGATTGCAAGGGTTTCTATCGAATCATTCTCGCCGGTGCTCGTGCCGTGCGTGCTTATGTAATCGATATCCTTGTACGTCACCTGCGCGTCGGCAAGCGCGGCATTGATCGCCTGCACCGCTCCGCGGGCCTCTTCGTGCATATCGGTTATCCTGAAGGCGTCGCTGGATGAGCCGAAACCGATTATCTCGGCGAGTATTTCAACGCCCCGCTTCTTAGCCGACGTCAACGATTCCAGAACCACAATCGCCGCCCCTTCGCCCAATACGAAACCGTCTCTTGAAGCGGAGAACGGTCGCGAGGCCGTATGGGGGCTGTCATTTCTCGTCGAAAGCGCCGTGAGCCGATTGAAACCGGTGACCCCCAACGGATGGATCATCGAATGCGCGCCGCCGGCCAGCATGACGTCGGCTTGCCGGCGACGGACGATCATCGCAGCTTCGCCGACGGCCTGGGTGCTTGCCGCGCATGCGGTGAGGCAGCTTCGCGTGTGTCCGCGGGCGCCCGTCAGGAG
>QNBS01000319.1 GCA_003644175.1 Planctomycetota bacterium
GACATGGATGAATACATAAGAATCTTTCGTTGCGTAGTGGATATGGGTGCGTATGAAGCTCAAAATGGGTTTGCGAACCCGGATGGTGATGTAAACTGTGATGATAATATAGATTTAGCGGATATCTCAGTAACAGCCCAGGCGTGGCTGTCAACACAAGGCCAGGCAAACTATAACATTGTTTGCGATCTCTATTCCGACAACACGATAAATATGCCGGACTTTGCCGTTACAGCCGGCCGCTGGCTATCTGATCCTTCGGCTCCAACCGTTGTTAACGCTGCTGCTGCGAACATTTCCTTTTATTCGGCCAGGTTAAACGGCGAAGTAACGGATAACGGCGGTCAGGACCCGACAGTAACGGTTTACTGGGGCGACGAAGACGGCGGAACAACGCCGGGCAATTGGGACCACGCCGATACCATCGGAGCGCAGAATTCAACGTTCATCGATAACCTCAATTCACTTTCACACAGCACAATGTACTACTTCAGGGCCTATGCCGAAAACTCGGGCGGCGGCGACTGGGCGGATTCCACCGCCTCGTTCACCACCGACGCCATAATCGCTCCTGCTGTTATAGTCTCGCCGGCGACCGATATTGCCAACACCAGCGCAACGCTCCATGGCGAAGTAACCGATACAGGCGGCGAAACCCCCTCGGTCACCTTCTATTATGGCGATGACGATGCCGGGGAGGTTGCCGGCAGTTGGGACAATTCGGTAAGTATGGGCACAGAGACCTCGACCTTCAGCACGGACATCGTCGATCTTACAAAAGGAACGACTTACTACTACCGTGCTTTTGCCGATAATTCAGGCGGTTCGGATTGGTCGGATGTCGCCGGCTTTGAAACCACAGCCGTAATCGAGATCGCTTTAGATGCCGTTTCAGGCGCGGAAGATGATACCGGTACTCTAAGCTGGTCACACGATCTGGGCAGCGATAGCGGAAATAACCGCGTTGTCGTAGTTACCGTCGGAACCGAAAATGGTGGAGCCTTTACAGGCGCCACATTTGACGGTGCAGCCATGACACTGGCGCCTGGTTCGACACAGGAAAAAGATAATAATATCACAGCGATATTCTATATGCTCGATGCCGATCTGCCTTTGGCGGCAGGGACATATGACGTTGAAGTAACAATGCAAAGCAGCAGTAATATCGGCGGCGGCGCTTTTTCGCTGGAAAATGTCAGCCAGTATCCGCCCGAAGCGGTTACAGGAACAACAGTAGGCGGCGGCACTTACATTTCAAAGGATATTACAACTTTGACGGATGGTGCATGGATAATCGATGTTGCAGGAAGCGGAGACAGCACTTCGCTTAATCCGGACAGTCCGCAGGTCCTAAGATATTGGTTTACGCCGGGCTCCAGTACTGTTGCAGGCTCAACCAGAATTGTGCCGACAGCAGCAATGGTGGTAAATGGCTGGACAAGCGGCAAAGACAAACGTATGTGCCTGTCAATGGCGGCATTCGCACCGGCAGGAGACCCGACGCCTCCAACCGTTGTTAACGCATCTGCTACGAACATCACCTGTAATTCGGCCAGGTTAAACGGAGAAGTAACGGATCACGGCAATGAGAACCCTGTAGTAACGGTGTACTGGGGCGCCGGCGACGGTGATGAAACGCCGGGCAACTGGGACAACACCGATGTTATCGGAACGCAGAATTCGACTTTCTACGATGACATTAGTTCGCTTTCACCAGAGACAACGTACTACTTCAGGACCTACGCCGAAAACTCGGCAGGCAGTGACTGGGCGGATTCTACCGAATCGTTTACCACCGATGCTGCTCCTTCAACTCCAACCGTTGTTAACGCAGCCGCTACGAACATCTCCTTTTATTCAGCCAGGTTAAACGGCGAAGTAACAGATAACGGCAATGAAGACCCTACAGTAACGGTTTACTGGGGCGACGAAGATGGCGATGAAACGCCGGGCAGTTGGGACAACGCCGACATCATCGGGGAGCAGAATTCAACGTTCTTCGATAACATCTTTGCGCTTTCGGCAAGCACAACATACTACTTCAGGGCCTGCGCCGAGAACTCGGCAGGGGTCGACTGGGCGGATTCTACCGCCTCGTTTACTACCGACCCTGGCGGAGGGATATATATCAACTTCCAGCCGAGTGGATCACCAGTTCCTTCCGGATATCTGGTCGATTCAGGTGACGCTTACGGAGATCGCGGAAACGGTCAAATGTACGGTTGGGACACCACCGTCGCTGAAACTCACGACCGTGATATTAATCCGGATCAGCGTTATGATACACTTATCCAAATGGATAATGATACGTGGGAACTTGAGGTTCCAAACGGTAACTACGTGGTCGATCTTGTAATGGGCGATCCTTTCACACCCAGTACTGTCGAATACCAGGCCGAAGACGGTACGTGGGATTCGGGTTCTATAGTTGATACTAACCATGCAGGTTATACCGGCACGGGCTTTGTTGATACAGGTAACGCCGTTGGCTCATGGGTCGAGATATCCGTCGATGCACCATACACCGGCGACTATGACATTACGGTCCGCTATGCCAATGGCAACACCGACAGACCCGCCGATGTCACAGTTAACTCTGTGCCTGCTGTATCTGGTCTGAATTTTTCAGGTACAGGCGACTGGACAAATTGGAGTACTGTCAACTTTAGCCTTACTCTTACAAGCGGTGCCAATGCCGTCAGGTTTACTGCTACCGGTCCCGACGGACTGGGTAATACTGACAGGGTCGATGTAGAAGCTTTACCAGCCTATTCGATCAATGATGTATCGATCGAGGGAGTTCTACTCGACGATCCCGATGGCGGTGACAATTTCGACGAGTACTTCGGCATCAGCGTAACCGTCACCGATGGCAAGTTGACCATCAGCCCACAGGGTTCGGCGGAAAATGCGAAGGCCTGCTACATCGATATTACGCCGTCGGGATGACCTGTTCCGACAGCCCCAACCGTTGTTAACGCGGCCGCTGCGAACATCACCTTTAATTCGGCCAGGTTAAACGGCGAAGTAACAGATACCGGCAATGAGGATCCCACGGTAACGGTTTACTGGGGCGACAACGACGGTGTAACGACACCGGGCAATTGGGACAACGCCGATGTCAGGTGTACCGGCCCAGCGAGTTCATGAGTGAACGAATTTGTGGTTTTTTCAGCCGGAACTGACAGACCATTGTTTAGGCGGCTCGTAGCGAGGTTTCAGATTGGAAGGCGTTTGACGTTCATGCACTTGCAATGGCGTCGCGCCATCGAGCCCCTGTCAATAAAGCAATGCGAGCGAGAGGAGTCGAACCTCCACGTCCCTAAGGACACAAGGACCTAAACCTTGCGCGTCTGCCAGTTCCGCCACGCTCGCAAATAC
>QNBS01000320.1 GCA_003644175.1 Planctomycetota bacterium
GGTAAAGCCGGTGCTCTCTCGTTAAGACCTCTGACGGATCGGTGTCGGTCTGGTTTTCGGCGGGCAGCGACGGATCGCCGAGGCCCTTCTGGTAGGCGCTGAAGTATATCCGCTGCATGCCCAATCGGTCGTACAGCCCGCCCATGTAGCGGACGATCTCGGCGTCGGACTCCTCTGCGGCGCCGACGATAAACTGCGTCGTCTGCTTGACGCGCGAGTATTTCATCCCCTTGCCGGTCAGCCGGCTGATCAGCTTGATGGGCTCGATAATATCGCGGATATAGTCCTTGCGGTTGGAAAGTTTCCGCAGATTCTTCTCGCCCGGGGTCTCGATATTCAGCGAAACGGCGTTTGCAAGGCTCACGGCGTCTGTAATCGCCGCATCGCTCGCCCCCGGGATCACCTTCAAATGAATGTATCCCCTGAACCCGTATCTTCTCCGCAATACCCTGGCCACGTCGTTTAGCCGCTCCATCGTCCCGTCGGCGCAGCCGCACATCCCCGAACTCAAAAACAGCCCGAACACTTCCCCGCGGCGATAGTAATCCAGAAACACCCGCACCGTCTCATCCACCCCCAGACTGCACCGGCGCACATCCCTGCCGGCGCGCAGCGGACAATACTTGCAGTCATTGTTGCAGACATTGCTCATGAGCGTCTTGAAAATAACACTCTTGCCCCCGTTGGGCAGCGTAATGGGATAAATCCACTTGCCGTCGGAGCCGCGATGACGATGCTCGGCAGGGTCCTTGCGACTGCACGCACAGGCCAGGTCATACTGAGCATCCGTGCTCAATATATCCAGCTTTTCGGCAGTATTCGGTCTGGTTATTACGGCTGTCATGGTTTTCCCGCTCGCCTGTCTGGTTGTCCGCCCTGACGAACAAAGATTATATCGACCGAAGAGCCGTTTGACGAGAAAGTTTACGCCGGATGCTAATTGTTCGGTGACATGTCAGAAAGACGCTTGAATTGTGCGGCCAAAGCGCCGACAATGATGACGGTGCGGGCGAAAGACCGGAATAATGAAGAAAGGATAATGCGATGAATGGTACTTTTGGATTCTCTGGATATAGTCCCGGCGTTATTGCCTCGACGGGGGGGCACGATGCCGCCCGGGCGAAGAGGGCTGCAGAGGCGGCGGGCCAAAAGGTAAAGGTTCTCGAGGCGAATCTTGCCAAGGCGCTTATGATCTGCCAGACGCTGTGGGAGTTGCTTCGGGATGAGCACGGCTGGAGCGAAGATACCCTGCATAAAAAGCTCTACGAGGTCGACATGCGGGACGGCACCCTGGACGGCAAGAACCAGCGAAAAGCCGTGGAATGTCCCGACTGCGGGCATACCGTCTCGCCGAGACACCCGGCGTGCATCTACTGCGGCCGGGTGATTGACATGTCGGTCTTTAACCTCGAATAAATCGGCAACTGTCGGCTATTTTGAAGGACGATCAGGAATGAAATTATTTGATTTTATGGGTAAGCGGGATTTCGACGCCGGGGCAATCGACAAGGCCTACAATCCGGAGACAAAGGTAGCGCTGCTGGGGCGTCAAAACCGCATCCTCAAGGCCAACCTCGAACGGAGTTTTATGATCTCCCGCGCCCTGTGGGAGATAGTGCGTTTCCAGTGCGGCCTGACCGACGAAGACATCCTGCGAAAGGTAAGCGAAATTGACCTCCGCGACGGCGTCCTCGACGGCAAGAACGAAGGAACCCCAACAATATGCCCCGGCTGCGGCCGGCGGGTATCGACAAGAAACCCGGCGTGTCCATACTGCGGAGGCGTGATCGACGAATCAATTTTCAATGTCGATTAGAAAAGGATCCGGCGGCACTTGCCCAACTGCCCCGCAGGGGGTATATTGGGCGGGCGAAATGTAAACGCAATTCCATGTTTATTCTTTTAGTTCGGAGTTTAAGATGGCCGGCAGTTTTGATGTTGTGGTGATTGGCGGCGGGCCCGGCGGGTATGCCGCCGCAATACGGTGTGCCCAGAAGAAGGCGTCGGTTGCGCTGGTGGAAAAGGGCGATATGGGTGGAACGTGCCTCAATTCCGGCTGTATTCCGTCCAAGGCGCTCCTGGGCTCTGCCCATTTCCTGACGTTAGCCAGGCATGCCAATCTCATGGGGCTGGAAATCGGCGGCGTCAAGCCGAATTGGGCAAAGATGCAGTCGCGAAAAGACGCTATCGTCATGGGATTTCGCAAAGGCGTAACCGGACTCGTCCAGAGCAACAAGATTAAGCTCTTTGAAGGCACAGGCGTTGTCGCCGCGCCGGGCAAGGTGAGAGTCGAATCACAATCCGGCGCCCTGGAGATCGCCGCAAAGAGCATTGTCCTTGCGACCGGCTCTGTGCCGATCGAGATACCGGCCTTTGCGTTCGACCGCCGGACCATTATCAGCAGCGCCGAGGCGCTTTCACTTGCGGCGATACCCGAGTCGATGGTGATCATCGGCGGCGGCGTGATCGGCTGCGAGATGGCCTGTATCTACGCCACGGTCGGCTGCAAGGTTACGATAATCGAGGCGCTCGACAGCCTGCTGCCCAACGAAGATGCCTGGGTGGGCAAGCTGATCGCAAAGGAATTGAAAAAGCTCGGCATCCAGTCGATGGTCGGCCAAAAGGTAACGGCGGTCGATGTGGCGGGCGGCAGGGCGAAGGTGTTGCTGGAAAGCGCAACCGTGCTGGAAGCGGAGAAGGTGCTCGTCGCCGTGGGCAGGCGGGCGGTGTGCGACAAGGAGACCGTCGATGCGCTGGGGCTTGAGATGAATGGCCCGGCGATTGCCGTGAACGAAAAAATGGAGACAAACGCACCCGGCGTATACGCAATCGGCGACTGTGTCGGCACGACATACCTCGCACATGGCGCCTTCATGGAGGCGGAGATCGCCGCCGCCAACGCATGTGGCGAAGATGAGAAGATGGGCGAGTATAATCTCGTCCCGCGTGCGGTCTATACCTTCCCGGAGGTGGCGTCGGTTGGCGCAAGCGAGAAGAAATGCGCAGAAATGGGGATCGAAACCTGCGTCGGCATAGCCAACTTCCGCTCCAACGGCCGAAGCGTCGCCCATAACGAAGGCATCGGCGAGGTCCGGGTCATAAGGAACACCGCAGACGACAAAATCATGGGCGTTACGATGGTCGGCGCGACGGTAACCGAGATGATCGCCGCGGCAAGGGCACTCATCGGCAGCACCGAAAAGATCACCGATGTGAGCTTTGCCCACCCAACGGTCTCCGAGGTCCTAAAAGAAGCATGGGAAGACGCCTTCGGCATAAGCCTCCACATACCGCCAAGGCATTCGTAGGGGCGACCCCACGTGGTCGCCCAAAAGGTATTTGCAGGGGCGACCCCA
>QNBS01000321.1 GCA_003644175.1 Planctomycetota bacterium
ACCCACCCCCGACCCGGAGCAAGTAGGGTATCCCGATTTATCGGGATTAGCCCACCGAAAACCTGTTTACTGTCAATTATCGTTTTTTCTGCGGTTTTGGGTTCTCACTCGATAAAGCCGTTCGGTAAAGCCGCCCTCATTCTCGAAGGCCTCGGCCTGGGCGGTCAGTTGTCGGTCCAGCAGGTAGCAGGCGAGATTCAATAGCGATAGTGCGGCATTAGCAACCAGGGTTGACGATGAAAGGGACTTACACGGACGGTCATCGACTGACACTGACTTATTCATGTCCTTGCCTGTCTGTGTTGGTCCGTGTCTGTCCTGAGTGAGCTTTCGTTCCTGCTCGACCCAGTTACGCACATGGGCAAGCGTTTTGCACCGCCGAGCCTTGAACCGCCCCAAAATCGGGTGATCAGGAGCTAACATCGGAAGCCCCCGCTGCCTCAAAAAATCCTCATAGTCCAGCTTCAACTCCTCCAGTGAAGCACGCGCGACATTAGTCAACCTCAATTCAGTCTTCCTGGAAGTCCCCGACGCCTGCGAACCCTCAGCGATATTCTGAACACCCGACCGCGCCGCCTGCACCATCTGATCTTTGGTACGACTGAACCGGTCGATGTACTTATCGCAGAACCGCACCGTAATATCATAAACCAACTGCGAAACCTGAAAACTCTTTAGCTTTCGATAGCCGCCATGTTTGGGTATAAGTTTTTCAGATTCCGCCATCGTCGAACTCCTGCCCGTCCATACCATTCATCTAATCGCTCTGAATCACTCCCGGGGACCTTTAATTCACTCGCACTTCAGATATTCTCTGCGACACGAAAGCTCTAACATTATCTATAGTCGCCTGATCCAAGCGGTACTTGCACAAAACAAAAACCGGTCTCTTCCCGACTGTAGCAAAGAGATATCGTTTTGTCTCCGTCATTATCATGGCCTCTTGCCATCTGTTAAGCACCTCTGTCTGGTCATTAATGGATCGAATCCCCTCCGGTTCAAAGCGAACCATGCGCTTCTCCAGTTTCTTTAGCCGCTTCCACACGTGTCGCACTATCCCAAGAACTGCTGAAACAGGAAGTCCCATTAGAACAACCGACACAAGAATCACGCGGTGGTCAAAGTCTTTTCGATAGATATTGTTCTCATTGGCCACATACGTATAAACGAACCCGGCCGCCTGCGTTGTGTTCTGTGTTTTGGGGTCCTCAAGGTGCCTTGATTTACGGCGTCTCCGGTGGTATGATGTTATTGCCAACCCGGCGCCGCCAAACGGGTGTTTTCGCGGTGCGTAAACGCGATATCAGTTGGCGGGAGATTGAGAGCATGGTTTCGAGAGGCCGATTTTTTGTGCGGCGTTGTTTGCTGTTCTGGGCCGTTGTCGTGCAGACGACGACTTGCTCTGCGGCGGGGCTGCCTTCGCTTGAGACTGTCAACGGCGGAG
Organism: Planctomycetota bacterium; assembly: GCA_003644175.1. Classification (GTDB taxonomy): domain Bacteria; phylum Planctomycetota; class Phycisphaerae; order Sedimentisphaerales; family Anaerohalosphaeraceae; genus B28-G16. Next base: position 1,445 of record QNBS01000321.1, read on the forward strand.
TTATGCATGAGGCCCTGAAGAACCTGCCCGCCGAGTTTGACGATTGCCAGGAGATCATCTTTGTCCAGCGCGGCGGATATACAGACCCGCACTGGTATGCCAATATCGCCTACTTCTGCGACGACAAGAACAAGCCCGCCTATACCCGCGGCGCTCAACTGTGCAAACTGAACCTCAAAACCGGCAGGGTGAGCGTTCTGCTGGCCGCCGACGCCGGCTGCATCCGCGATCCGAAGGTTCATTACGATGCAAAGAAAATCATCTTCGCCTGGCGCAAGGACAATTCGGCGCATTACCATCTCTATGAGATAAACGTCGACGGCGACGGCCTGCGACAGATCACTTCCGGGCCGTTTGACGATTACGAGCCGGAATACCTGCCCGACGGCGGGATCGTGTTTGTCTCCACCCGCGCCAAACGCTGGGTCGGCTGCTGGAAGACCCAGGTCGGGACCATCCATCGCTGCGACGCCGACGGCGCAAATATCCGCGCGCTGTCGTGCAATATCGAGCACGACAATACGCCGTCCGTCCTGCCCAACGGACAGATCCTTTATATGCGATGGGAGTACGTCGACCGCTCGCAGGTCGAGTACCACCACCTCTGGACAATGAACCCCGACGGAACCGGCCAGGCGGTATACTACGGCAACGAGACGTCGTGGGGTGTCTTCCTGAGTTGCCGCCCCGTTCCCGGCGACGATCGCGTAATGGGAATCTATTCGCCCGGTCACGGCCGACGCGATCATTACGGCTGGCTGTCGTTTTTCAGCACAAGGCACGGCCCGGACGACCCAAGGGGTCTGGAGCACATTGAGTTTTCATGGGGCAAGCCGAATTTAGCCGATCCCTGGCCGCTGAGTGCAAACGCTATCCTTGCCGCCGACCATAACAAGTCCCGAATAATCATCGCCGAGAAGACCCCGGACAAATACACCGCCCGGATACTCTACGAGATCAAGAACAACGACCGCAAATGGATCGCCCAGTCGCCGCGACCGATTCTGCCACGACCGAGGGAAAGGGTCATCGCCGACCGCTCCAACCAGAGCAGTCCCACCGGCAGACAGGTCATGATCGATATTTACGATTCCCGCGGCGCCCGCGGCGTCAAACGCGGCGAGATAAAGAAGCTGCTGGTCATCGAGACGCTTGCAAAGCCCGTCAACTTCTCCGGCAGCCCGGACACACTCAGTTTTTTGGGCTCTTTCAATCTCGAACGCATCCTCGGTACGGTTCCCGTCGAGCCGGATGGTTCGGCGTATTTCGAGCTGCCCGCCAACCGCCCCGTCTTCTACGTCGCACTTGACGCCAATAATCTCTCGGTCAAGCGGATGCAGAGTTTCACCTGCGTCATGCCCGGAGAAACAATGACCTGCCTGGGCTGTCATGATACGCGGCGTCATTCACGTACAAGCTTCGGAGATACCGGCAGGATCATGGCCACGCAGCGACCCGCCTCGCCAATCACACCCGTCCCGGGCGCTCCGGACGTCCCCGACTTCGTCCGCGACGTTCAGCCCGTGCTCGATAAATACTGCATACGCTGCCACAACACAAAAGACCGCAAAGCCCGACTCTCGCTGGAAGGCGATATGGGATACACCTGGTCGATCAGCTATTATTCGCTCATCATGCGCAACCAGGTCGCCGACGGCCGAAACGGCCACGGCAATCAGCCGATCCGCTCTCTCGGCTCAAGCGCCTCGCCGCTGCTCGGCAAGCTCGAAGGCAAACACCACAACGTAAAGGCTGACTACGCCGACTGGATAAAGGTCTGGGCGTGGATCGAAGCGGCCGCGCCGTTCTGCGGGACGTACGGAGGTCTCAGGAATGGCGCCCAGCAGGACACAAAAATCGGCGTTTTTTCAGGCCCTGCTCAGCAGATCATCCAAAAACG
>QNBS01000322.1 GCA_003644175.1 Planctomycetota bacterium
GCTTTATCCGGTACGGCCGAAGCGCCCGGCCTGAGATGTCGCTTGCTTGTTTTGTGGCGATTGCGATGATGAGCTTCTACAGCGGGGCGACCACGGCAAACCGCAGGAAACAAATCATCTACATGGTCGTTTTCTGGGTCAGCCTTGGGCTTGCGATGTTGGCCAAGGGTCCGGCGCCTCTGCCCTTAGTTGGTGCGCCGCTGTTTTTGTACATTGCGGCAGGTCGCAGATGGAAGCTGATCGGCAAGGTTCTTCCGGTTGCCGGAACGGTTATTTTCCTTGCGATAGTTCTTCCCTGGCCGATCCTTGTCGCCGACAGGCTCGCTGAGGCGGCGGGCCAGACGGATACGTTTGCCCTCTGGAAGACCGAGTCCGTCAGTCGGTTCATGGGCACGCATGATTCGGGCGACAAGCCGGTGTATTATTATCTGCCGTATATGTTCTCGTTTATGCTGCCGTGGGCGGCGTTTGTGGCGATGGCATTGGCTGCGCCTTTTTACAAGGTGTGGGGCGAGAGGCGACGGGTGATGTTCTACCTGTGGTTTTGGTTTGTCGGCGATATTGTGATCATGTCGGCGTCGGGCGGCAAGCGGATGCACTATGTTTTCCCGGCGATGCCGGCGATGGCGATATTGGCGGGTATTATATTGGAGGACGTCATTTTTACGCGATGCGCGTATACCGCCAGGTTCGCGAGGAATCTTCTGGGCGCCCATGCCGGCGCCGGGATCGCGGCGGCAGTTGGTTTGGCGGGGTATGCTTTGAGCAGGCCAACGGCATTGCAGCCGGGGGTGGTTGCGGTTTTGTCGCTTGGCGGGATTGTTTTGACGGCGATAGTTGTGTGGTTGTTTTGGCGCCGAAAGAGCGCCGGCGCGCTTGTGGCGATATTTGCGGGGACGTGCGTATTGTTCATGTCGGCCGGGGCCGGGGGGTTATTCTCCGTCGATACGAGTTTCAATCGCAACGCGGAGGTTTTTGCCGGCAAGGTGGCTGATGCTACGGGCGCCGACGCCCAGTTGATCGCATACGGGGGGGTTTCTTCGCGTTTTGTCCATCACTACGGCAAGAAAGTGCCCGTGGAAAAGGATATGGATCGCGTGCATGATTATTACATTGAGGGGCGGCCGATCGTGGCGACGGGTTCGTATATGGATAAGCTGATCGAAGACGGGCGATTTGAAATTAGCCGGCGGTGGGAGCGGGCCGAACGAGAAGGGGAAAAGGTTGTCGACGGTGCTGTTTTTGGCAAGGTCGATGATGATGCGGCCGCGTCGCCTCAGTAGTCGGGGCGTCTTCGACGGTTTGCCAGGATCATGGAGCGATTTGTGACTTTTCGGCAGAATTCGGCTTTGTCGGCGTCGAAGTCGTCGCCGAAATATGCATTAAAGAAGGTGTCCCTCAGACCCTGATCGAAATACTTTGAGATCATGCTGAAATCCAGTGCGCCGAGGTTCCGTATTCTCCAGCGATTGCCGGCGGCGTTGGCGCTCATGCGGTGCAGATCGATGACGGCAAAATCGCACTTGTCGTCTTTCGGCTGCATGAATATGTGCCAGATGTACAAGTCCGGCATGCTGATTCGAGCGTCATGTATCTTTCGCACGAATCGGCCGAGCGATGCTGTCAGTCTCTCTTTCTTGACGGCGTCCAGGGTGCTCCAGTTATCGCCGATATAATCCGCCAGGCAGCAGCCGGGTAATTTTTCGGTTACAAGAAAGGATTTTTTCTCCATGTACAGGCGGGTTTCTTCTCCGCAGCAGACGGGTTTGTATGTTGGGATGCCGTTTTGGAGGAGGGTGTTTGCGTTTTGCCATTCGCAGGCGGCCTGGGAGCAGAGGCGACCGAAATTGCGGAATGTAAAGAGCATGTCCTTGTAATGCGGATTGAAGAACCGCTTCATGAAGAAGTGCCGGCGTCGGTCGTCATCGTCGAGACTGAAAGCGACGACATCCCGCTTTTGATTTTTGTTTATTGTAACGCCCCCGGAGTAGTTGAAAAAGTCCTCAAACGATTTGAGTCCCGCTTTTTCAAAGAGGGCCGAGGAGTCTTTGGCGAATTGAACTGTGCGCATGTTACTCTCTGTTATTGTGCAGGCCTCGCAAGAACTCCATTTCCGGGTCGGTTGGCCGGTTGCCTCTGATTCTCTCAACGACCTGAAGGGCCTGCTCGAAAGTGTATCCTTTTTGTTTAATGAGCCAGACGGCGGCGAGTGTTGAGACTCGTTTGCGTCCGCTGTTGCCGTGAATCAGGACGGGCAGATTCTCGTCCTTTGCCATGATTTCAAGAAACTTCTTCTGCGTCGCCTCGTCGGGGACCTGCCGCTTGCGGTCTTTGCGTTCCATAGGAAGTTCAACGTAATTGACGCCGTTTTCCCTCACCCAGCTTATCTCTTCATTGTACCAGTTTTCTTCCCTGTGCTCGGTGGCGACACGTATGTTGATAATTGTGCCGATATGATATTTGTAGAGCAGGCGTGTGTAGTCCATTCTTCGCGGCTGGCCGCTGGTATACAGCACGCCGGGCACGACGCACCTGAAATGCCTGATGTGGAAATGCCGCACGAGTCCGATTACCGCCGCTGTCACAACCGCCACGATGATTATTGTCTGAATATGCCGCTTGTTTTTATGCATTATCCTTACATCCTGTCTGCCGGCCACTGCGGTGCACTTTTCGCACCGCGTATATTTTTCTTTGCGTCGCTTCGAAATATACCCTGCTTATCAGTTCGCCTATCAGGCCGGTCGAGACGAAGCCGAAGCCGATAAGGATCAGCAGGCCGGTCAACATTGCCAGCGGTCCGTGTGAACCGAATATGGGGACCTTATAGCAGAGCTTGTCGAACATCAGATAGCATCCGAGGGCGAAAGCGGCAATAAAGCAGTAAAACGCCGCCTTGCCGAAGAAATGCAAGGGCCTTGTGGCGTAACCCAACAGGAATTTTAAGGTGACCAGGTCGAGTGCGACGCGGAATGTTCGTCCGATGCCGTAGTTGCTTGCGCCGTGCGGCCTTTCGATGTTCTTGATTGGAAGCTCGGCTATTCGCACGCCGTCGCGCGACAGGAGAGCGGGTATGAACCTGTGCATCTCGCCGTAGAGGTTCAGGTCTTCGATGACCTGGCGCTTGTAGGCCTTGAAGGTCGTACCGAAATCGTGAATGTTGACGCCGCTGACCTTTGAGGCGATCCAGTTTGCGATTCTACTGGGGATTTTTCGCATGACAAGATTATCGACGCGTTTTTCGCGCCAGCCGCTTACGACATCGTAGCCTTCTTCGAGCTTTTCGAGAAAAGCCGGAATCTCTTCGGGCTGATGCTGGAGATCGCCGTCCATGGAGATAACGA
>QNBS01000323.1 GCA_003644175.1 Planctomycetota bacterium
GTTGCGTTGTAAATCGGTTGTAAGTCCTTTATTATCAAGGGATGTATTGCGGAATTGGGTGTCCCGATGTTAAAATGGGGCTATGTTTGTACGAAAAAAGAAGAACCGATCCGGCTCTGTCAGCGTTCAGGTCATCGACAAATCTAATGGTTATCGGGTACTCAAGACCATTGGGGCAGCTCGCGATCCGGAGGAAATCGAACGGCTTGTTGAATTGGGCAAGGTATTCATCATCCGGAAGAGCAATCAGTATAGTCTTTTTCCGCAGGATGAGCACAACAATGCCGTTGTCCTGGACTTTGTTCAAACGCTCCGGAACACCTCGATTCGCACGATAGGACCTGAGTTAATTTTCGGTCAACTTTTCGATGAAATAGGCTTTGATGCAATCGGTGAGCGGCTATTTCGAGACATTGTTATTGCCCGGCTGGTCAATCCAACCAGCAAACTAAAGACAGTGGACTATCTCTATCGTTACCAAGGCAAAACCATATCGCCGGACAGCATCTATCTGTTTCTCGACCGACTCAACGACCGCTACAGTCAGCAGGCTCAGCAGATTGCCTATCACCATTCACAAAAGATTCTCAAGCATATCAGTGTAGTCTTTTACGACATGACCAGTCTGTACTTCGAGGCAGAAGACGAGGACGACTTGCGGAAGATCGGTTTTTCAAAGGACGGTAAGTTTCAAAATCCTCAGATTATGCTCGGGTTGTTAGTTGGTGGGAACGGTTATCCTATCGGCTATGACATATTGAGAAAGCCTTCCGTATATCGAAGACCGATCTACGAATCCGCCCGATATACCATCGACGGCGAAAGCGGATCGAAGCACACATCCTCGTGGCTTTCGTCGCTTACACAATCTACAAGGAACTGGAACGCCGCCTGAAAAAGGCTGATATTCCCATCAGCCCCAAACGAGCTGCCGAACTGACACAAACGATGTACGAGATTAGCTTCAAACTGCCGACAGACCCGCAATTACACCGGACTCTGCTACGAATGGACGATAAACAACGCCAGATATACAACCTGCTGTACTAAATTGGGTGTCCCAATTCGGAACTCAGGAAAAAAACGTTGAAATTTCGGTTTTCACCGTTCGCCGGTGTCCGTATAATAGGCAGGGGCCCGAGAAAGGGGGTCAAAAGAATGGGCGGACAGACAATAGGCAGGCGATGGCCGGCGGCAACCGCTGTCATTTGGGCGGCAGCCGGTGTTTTTCTTTGCCTGGCGGGATGCGATAAACGGTATCCTGCGGCCGAGACAGCGCTGACGGCCCAAAGCAGCGAATCGCAGGATCCAGGCGCAGTTTCCGATATCGTCGAGTCGGGCGATCCGAACCTGCCGCATCCAGGGACGCCTGCACGCCTCGATGAACGACGACAAATGGTGTCGCAGATAAGGGATTACGGACTGACCGAGGCGAATATCCTGCAGGCGTTAGAGAACGTGCCGCGACACTGGTTTGTGCCCGCCGATCAGCAGAGATACGCCTACGACGACAGGCCGCTGCCGATCGGACACGGCCAGACGATATCACAGCCTTTTATCGTCGCATATATGACGTATTTGCTCGACCTTGATAAGAACAAGAAGGTTCTGGAGATCGGCACGGGCTCGGGCTACCAGGCGGCGGTGCTGAATGAGTTTACGCCGCATGTTTACACGATAGAGATTCTGGAACCGTTGGGCAGGCAGGCCCGGAGCCGTTTCGACAGATATGGCTACACAACCATCACAGCGAAGATCGGCGACGGCTATAAAGGCTGGGTCGAGCATGCGCCGTTTGATGCGATCATCGTAACCTGTGCGCCGGACAACATCCCAAAACCGCTGATCGAACAACTCAAGTGCGGCGGGCGAATGGTTATACCTGTCGGCAGTGTTTTCAGCATCCAGGAACTCGTGCTGGTGAGCAAGAACGACAAGGGCAGGGTTACAAAACAGTCCCTCATGGCCGTCCGCTTTGTGCCCATGCTTCGCAAGAAATAGCAAGCCAAGAATGTAGCAAAGAGGATGTTGAAAAATCCCGGAATAAGCATTGGGTGGCATCCCTTTCAGCCGCAGGCTGAAGGGATGGAAAGGGCTTGGAGTTCGCCATCCCTTTCGGCTGCGCCGAGAAGGGATGCCACCCATCTTTGGCTTATGCGTTGGAGGGCAGTTCGTCGAAACGATGAGGAAGGTGGTCCCACGCGGCCGTAACGAGATTCGTCGCAGCAAGGTGGTCGGTAACTTTGCTCATGGCCTCGCGCCATGCCGAATAGATGCCGCAGTTTTCGGGCGTGCCGCCGCATTGACAGTGCCGCATGAAACAGTCATCAAAAAGCGGGCCGCCTTCGATGGCTTCAAATATCTCCAGAATCGAAATATCTTCGGGATCTCTGGCGAAGATGTAGCCTTTCCCGCGGGGCGATGCCGCCCTTATCAATCCGGCGCCTGCGAGTTGCCGGAAGATCTTCGCCAGGTATTTCGATGGAATACTCTCCGCCCGGGCAATTGTTTTCACGGTGGCGGGCAGTTGTGTCATATGCCTGACCATATACATCGTCGCATGCAATGCGTAAGCGGTAGCCTGTTTGATTTTCATTCAAACTCCGTACAAGCAGATGTGATTCTTCTTACATTGTCTCGCAAAGCGATCCTTCGGCTGTCTGTCAGCCGGCAAGGCTCTTGCCGTCGATATTCAGTTCATCGATTTTTCTGTACAGGCTCGATAATCCGATGCCCAGGGCCTTGGCGGCGTCCGCCTTACTGCCGTTATGTTTGTTCAGCACGCGCGTAATATGCTCTCTTTCGTAAACCTTCAACGCCTGACTGAGGGTTTCGGCGTTTTCGTCAAGCCGGATGGTCGCCGAGCCCATAAGGCCCACATCGGCAACCGTGATGCGGTCGGTCTCTGCGAAGATGATTGCCCGCTCGATAACATTTTGAAGTTCACGGATGTTGCCCTTCCACTCGTAGTTCATCAGCACTTCCATCGCCTGATCCGTTACGCCGCCGCAACTCTTGCCCATCTCGGCATTGAATTTGCCGATGAAATGCCGGACGAGTTTCGGGATGTCCTTTTTTCGTTCGGCCAACGACGGCAGATGGATGCCGACGACGTTGATTCGGTAGTAGAGGTCCTCGCGAAAATGTTCCGCCTTGATCTCTTTCTTGAGGTCCTTGTTGGTTGCCGCAATCAGGCGCAGATTGATGTCGATCGGTTCGGTGGACCCCACGGGCAGGATCTGTCTGTCCTCGACGGCCCGAAGCAGCTTGACCTGGCAACTGGTGGACATATAACCTATTTCATCGAGAAACAGTGTCCCGCCGTGAGCCGTTTCAAAC
>QNBS01000324.1 GCA_003644175.1 Planctomycetota bacterium
GTGCTCTCCGATCCAACATAGGGTTAGCCATGGTCCGCGAATCGAAAGTAATCGGCAATCGTAAAAACTCCAGGTCGAATATCCGGTTCCTGGATACATCATATTTCCAGACCCTTCCCGGAGGATAACTTCCATATACATCGCCGGTATCATCGATAAAAATTGTTCTGCAAATATCCCAGCTATCAACCCTTCCCATGTCTTCGGTATAGTCGGAGTCTATAAAATACCGATACAAATGACCGTCCTCCGCTAGCCCGTATATGATCCGTCGCTCCTTGTCCATTGCCTGTCCGAGCAATCCCCAAAAACTGTTAATTTTACTCAGCACTTCCACTTTCCCGCTTTCAATATCGACGCGAAACCAATACGGGCCGTTATAACTTGTAGCGTCGATGGCAGGCGGGCCGTTATCCTCGCAAAAAGAGCCGAAGTAAACAAACCCGTCCAACTCCTGCATTCGAACGTGGATTTTGCCGTTTGTCCAAATCGCTTTGCCCCTTTCGCCTAACAGAACCGTCAAATTGGCCAGAAGCCGCATTTTTTCGGCGCCTGGGTCAAATTCGTACAGGTTCGCCGCATCGGCATGTGTGCACAAACCGATAAAGATCTTTCCATTTGATGCAATAGACATACCACTCCACATGTTGGCGTCTTTGTCGATCTTACTGAAACGGTAGTGTTTAACGGAAGCCGGCCTTGAATCGATTTTTGCCGATGGACGCTCTTTCGAACAAGCGGCCGGCGAAAAAATTGTAACGATGGTAATAATCGACAGAATAGTCGAACATCTGAAAATTTGCATAAATAACTCCTTTATAGTATTTTATGTCTCAGAGTGATCTTCCTTATGCCGCCACACCGTGATCACTGGTGAAAACGACCAGCGTGTTGTCTTCGAGTCCGGCATCAATATAACAATAGAGTATTATAACATATTATCAGGCCGAAGGGTAGAGCCTGCCCCGAGCGCCGAGCCTGGCGGCGGGCGGCTATACAGCAGGATGGGGGCGGATTACTCGGCCCTGGTCTCTGTTGCTGTTAGCCCGAAAGCGAAAAACGTAATCCTGATGAGTGAGCAGACACCTGCAGCTTCCGGGACTTTTTCGACGATCCCGCAGTTAGCTATTTGGACGCCGACGAGCTTTACGGCATGATCGATATGTTCGGCTACGTCGGCTACGTCGGCTACACCGGCCCTGCCGATGGGATGGGCCTTCTTGTACCCGGCGACATATTTGCCCCTTGCCTCGTCCTGGAGGTCGCCTTCGACGGGCGAGCCGTTTTCCATCCCCGTCACAATAGTAACTTTGCCTTTGCCGTCTGCAGAACAATCATTGATGCAAACATAAGGTATGGATACCCGGATCGGCTTTGCAGGAGCACTGTGCCGGGAGGTCCGATAAGTGGGTCGAGGTCCTCAAATAACTCCCTGCGGGCCTGTTTTGAGCCGAAATTTGCAGAACCGCTTGTATTATGACGAGAGAATCGATATAAATACAGGTTCGTCGTGCCGGTGGGCAGGGGTACGCCGGTGCGGTGTCTGCTTTTAGATGGAGAATTAATGCACATAGAGTACGTTGTTTCAACCATGGTCTTCTGGTGGCGCGAGCACCATTTGTCTTTCGAGCAGGAGTGTGATTACCTTAAGGCGCTTGGCTTTGGCGTGGAATTGTGGCCCACGATGAAGGGGCACGACGATTGCCGCTACATGCGGCGCAACTGGACGCGTCTTCGCGAGGCGACCGGCAATATGCTTGTGTCATTGAACGGTCGCAATGACGGGCCGACACTGAACGAATGGCTCGAACAGATCCAATGCGCCGAAATGCTGAACGCCCCGATCATCGCCAAAATAGAGAGCCTGTGCATATCCCATGAGCTGGACATTGCCGACTGGGACTTTGCCGGCGAGGTCGTCAAGATGGCGAGTGATCACAATGTGATGCTCTGTATCGAAACCGGCCCCCTGCGCACCCTGCTGAAGGTCGGCGAGAAATTCGATCATATCCGTTACTGTCTTGATACGGGCCATGCCCACATCGATACGGAAATTCCCTTCAGAGAGTACGTTGACAGGCTCGCCGAGCGAACCACCTATCTGCATCTTACCGACAACTACGGAAAACTCGACGACCATGAGCCGCCGGGTGTAAAGGGCGGTATGGATCGGGCGAACTGGGACTATCTGCTGGAGGCGATTGGAAAGTGGGACAATCGCGTCATTGGTGCGCTTGAGATGTTCCCCTGCCTGCCGGGAACGATGATACGCCAGGGCAGTGCATTCCTGTTCGATGAGATGGGCTGGCCGAATCGGCCCAAATCCAAACCCGGCCACGACGAAAACACATACCGACCAATCTGAGCTTTAGAAACCGTAAACAGGCTTTAGCTGCGCCTCGGTTGGCAAAGTTGGATAACGCTCGCCTCTCGGTCCGATGTAGCCGGGACCGTCCTTGCGAAGCTTCACCGCGACCTGTGAGCCGTTACTGTTTGTGATCCAGACGGTTACGATGTCCTGCTCGGCTCGCACAGCGGCGATCTCCTGGCGTGTCTTCTTCTTGTCGGACTCGTTGCCGACCCCATACCCAACCGCACCGCCAACTGCGCCGCCGATGAGGGCGCCTTCGGTATCACCGCCTGCCAGCGCTCCTACGCCGGCGCCAATTGCCGTGCCTAAAAGGGCCGTGTTTCCGGCATCGCTCTCGCAGCCCGCCGTAAGGGCGATTCCGCAGGCGACGACCACCGCCAATCCCAATGTCACAAACTGTCTCATCTTGGTATCTCCTTATCAAAAAGTCTTAGGTTTCATACGAACAGACGTCATTTTAGGCTACTTTATTTCATACTGTCAAGAAGATTTAACAGTTCAGTCTTGAAATTTTTGCGGGATACGTTATATTTATCGACTATTGCCGACAGTATTATTAGCAAAAGGGAGGTTTTATGAAACCTAATCTGATAATTAATGGTGCCGGGGGGCGAATGGGCAGGCGAATTCTGGCTCTGGCGGTCGAATCCGAGGATTTTGACATTGTTGGCGCTATTGAAAGGCCCCAGCATCCTGATCTCGGCAAGGACGCCGGCAGCCTTGCCGGCATTGGCGAGATTAACGTTATGGTGGAAAGCGAGCCGCCGGATTCTGCCGACGTGATGATCGATTTTTCGCTGCCCGAAGCGACCGACCGGGTGGTCGACCACTGCGTGGCAAACAATATCGGCTTGGTCATCGGCACTACCGGTCTGGACGCCCGTCAACTCGGTCGGATTCGAGACGCCTCGTCAGGAATCGCCGTGATTCAGGCGACGAATATGAGCGTTGGGATGAAC
>QNBS01000325.1 GCA_003644175.1 Planctomycetota bacterium
CGCGTCCAGGCGCGCCGGAATATAATCTAAAATCCACAATCCCAACGCAACATCTTCACGTGGCCTTGGAGAGAAGACGCCCTTGCCGCCGCATTTTTTGTACTTCTTGCCGCTGCCGCACGGGGATGGCTCGCTTCTGCCGACCTTGGGTTGTTCGAGCCTGATCTGTTTCACCTTTTGCTCACCCTGCGGACCCGTCGCCGCGGCTCGCCGGCGTTCGGTCTGGGCGAATTGCCCTATTTCATCGTGCTTGGTCTGACTGACCTGCCAGACACTCCTCGCCTGGGCGCCGGCCTCGAGACGAACCTTGAATATCGTACCGGTCACCTTGTCGTCGATCGTCTCGAGCATCTCGTTGAACATCCGAAAGCCCTCCTGCTTATATTCCACCTTCGGGTCCTTTTCGGCAAAGGCCCGCAGGAAAACGCTCTCCTTGAGATGGTCCATCGCATACAGGTGGTCTTTCCATGTGCCGTCATAAATCTGCAGCAGCACATATCGCTCCAGGTCGCTCAGTTCCTGGCGAAGAAACTCCCTGCCCGCCCCAAGAATCTTCGCCTCCGCCTGCTCGGCGTCGGCCAGATCGCTTTCGGAAAAATCACTATCGAAGCGATTGTTCGACCATTCGGCCAATTCTCTCGCGGAAACACCGCTTCGAATCTTCTCGCCGACCTCTTCTTCGAGGCGCCCATTGTGGTATTCGGTGCTCAATTCGAGCAGGTTCTTATAGACCGCCCTGGGTTTGGATTCCTGGAGTTTTTCAGCGGAGAACTTTGCGTTGAATCGCCTGTTCGCCCAGTCGGCCAGCGCATGAAAACCGTAGATGCTCGCACCCTGCGGACCGAGGGCAATATTCATCGCAAACTCAACAGGGTATTCGATCTCGCGCTGTTTGTACTTCTCCGCCACCGCCTCGGTGAGCTTTTCACGAACCGCATCCGGCTTGAGATCCTTCAAGTCGCTGACCGACAGCTTAATGTCGAACTTATTGCTCGCCCACTGGGCAAAAGTCCTCATTGCAAAGTCATCCCGCAGAAACTCATCCAACTCCGAACAGTCCCTCTTGTCCACCTGCGCCGAAGCGGCCTCAATGATCACATCTTCAATCTCTTCGGCCGTCATATGTCGCAGCTTGCTCGCCGACAGACCGGCGCCGAACGAACTCATCGCCCATCGACAAAGCCCGTCGATATCCCACGTCTTGCGGTCGGCGTAATCTTCGAGGTATTCGCCGATCGAAAGCGAAACCTCGCTGGCGACGTCCCTCCTGGCCAGCTCCTTGATCTGCTCTTCAATTTCCGCCGCGTCGAGCCCCGCAATGCGACCGGGCTGCAAATCCACCCCGAACTTCGTCCTGGCCCATTCCATAATGCATTTATACGGATAATCCTTCGCTAAGATATTCTCACAACTGCCGGCGATCACCGATTCGATCATTTCCTCGATGACGGGCTTTAGGCCTTTGCCCTCGATGATCTTCAGCCGTCGCGAATAGAATATCTTCCGCTGGTAATCCATCACCTCGTCGTATTCCAGCAGGCTCTTGCGGGCCTCGAAGTTTCGCTCCTCGACTTTCTTTTGGGCCTTCTCGATCCCCTTGCTGATTCGACTGTGATAAATGGGCTGGCCTTCTTCCCAGCCGATCCACGCCAGCGCCTTGACCGTCCAGTCCGGCGCAAAAATCCGCATCAGGTCGTCGTCAAAGCTCAAAAAGAAGACGCTCGAGCCCATATCGCCCTGCCGACCGGCGCGTCCGCGAAGCTGGTTGTCGATTCGCCTGGCCTCATGGCGCTCCGTGCCAACGATATGAAGACCGCCGAGATCGGCAACGCCGGGCCCAAGTTTAATGTCGGTTCCACGGCCCGCCATATTCGTGGCGATCGTTACATTGCCGACCATCTGTCCGTCTCTTCTGGCGTGCTGACACCCGGCCTTTTCGACAATCGTCGCCTCGCGAGCGTGCTGCTTGGCGTTGAGGACCTCGTGGTCGAGGGCGTACTTCTTCGTCAGCGCATCGGATAGCGCCTCGCTCTTCTCGATACTCACCGTACCGACAAGCACCGGCCTGCCCGCGGCGCTCACCTCGTGGATATTGTCCACGATGGCGTTGAACTTCTCACGCATGCTCTTGTAGATCATATCGTGCTCGTCGTTGCGGATGCACGGCTTGTTGGTCGGTATGACAATCACATCGAGCTTGTAGATGTTCATGAATTCGTCGGCCTCGGTCGCCGCTGTGCCCGTCATACCCGCGATCTGGCCGTAAAGCTTAAAGAAGTTCTGCAGCGTAATCGTCGCTAACGTCTGCGTCTCCTCCTTGATCTTGACGTTTTCTTTCGCCTCCACCGCCTGATGAAGTCCGTCGGACCATTGCCTGCCGTGCATCAATCGACCGGTAAACTCATCGACGATCACAACCTTGCCGTCGATAACCACATAGTCCTTCTCGCGCTCGAAGGTCACATGGGCCCGCAAACCCTGCTCCAGCATGTGCGGCCATTCCATGTTCGAGCCCGTAAAGAACGAACCCAAACCGGCAAATTCCTGCGCCGCCCCGATCCCCTCATGCGTCAGGTGCACCGCCTTCCTGTCGTGTTCGACCTCGTAGTACTCGGTCATCGTCTCCAGCTTTGCCCTGTCGGCGGCTAATTGCTGCTGCGTCTCGTCGATAACCTTCTGCGCCTTGCCGACACGAGCCGAGTCCCTGGCCTTCTTTGCCTCGGAAAGCTCACCCTGTGCGTTGGCGATGGTGCGCTCGGCGGCGTCTATTTTCTTCTTGAGATTGTCGTAACCGCTCTGGGCTTTCATCAACTGGCGGCAGACGCCGTCCGCCTTCTTATAACGCGTCACATCGTCAAAGGCCGGACCCGAGATAATCAAAGGCGTCCTGGCCTCGTCGATCAAAATCGAGTCGACCTCGTCGATTATCGCATATTCAAGCGCACCCTGCGCCATATGCTCCAACGACACCTTCATATTGTCGCGAAGATAATCGAAGCCGAACTCGTTATTCGTCCCGTAGGTGATGTCGCAGGCGTACTGATCCTTGCGCTCCTGGGCGGCCGTATCCATATCCGCCTGAATCGCACCCACCGTCAGACCCAGCGACTCGTACACCGGACGCATCCACTCGGCGTCGCGCTTGGCGAGATAGTCATTCACTGTAACGACGTGAATCTTTCGGCCTGTCAGATGAACCAGGTATGCCGCCAACGTCGCGACAAGCGTCTTTCCCTCACCCGTCGCCATCTCGGCGATCTTGCCCTCATAAAGCACATGCCCGCCGACACATTGCACATCGAAGTGGCGCATCCCAACGTTTCGACG
>QNBS01000326.1 GCA_003644175.1 Planctomycetota bacterium
CGTCAGCGTCGGCGAGGTCAACGCCGCAAAGACGCTCATCGCCGAACTGCAAAAGCAACTCCCCCGTTACGAAATCGCCCTCAGTTCCACGACCGATACAGGCATGGCCCGCGCCACGGCGGTCTATGGCGGCGAGCTGGACGTTTTCTATTTCCCGTTCGATCTGTCCGGCATAATGAAGCGTGCCTTCAAGAGGATTCGCCCCCGTATATGCCTGCTGATGGAGCTGGAGGTCTGGCCCAACCTTGCACGGATCGCCGCCAAACAGAATATCCCGCTGGTCGTCGTAAACGGCAGGCTCTCGGACAAGAGCTTCCCCCGCTATAAGCTTGTAAGACCAATGGTTAAATCCATGTTCGCCAAAATCAGTCTCGTACTCGCCCAGACCGAAGAATATGCGCAGCGTTTCAGGTTCTTAGGCTGTCCTGAAGATAAGGTCATCGTTACAAGTTCGCTGAAATACGACACCGCCCGGATTACAGAAAGAATTGAAGGGGCGGACAAAATCGCCGCCCAACTCAATATCGGCAATGACCGTCTGTGGGTGGCCGGCGGGACCGGGCCGGGCGAAGAGAGAATAATCCTCGATGTCTTCGGCAAACTCAGGGCCGAGGAGCAATTCTCCGACCTGCGATTGGCCGTTGTGCCGCGAAAGCCCGAACGATTCGACGAGGTCGCCGCGCTGATCGAAAGGTGCGGTTTCGATTTTGCCCGATACGGCGCCGTCAAGGATACCGACGAAACCATCGAAGGCAACCCCTCTGTCATCCTCGGCGATACGATGGGCGATTTGCGGAGATTCTACAGCCTGGCAAATATCGTCTTCGTCGGCAGAAGCCTCGTGCCGATGGGCGGCTCGGACATGATGGAGCCGACGGCGATGGGCAAATGCACGATTTTCGGGCCGCACACATTCAACTTCAGGCAAACAGTCGACGCGCTGCTCCAGGCCAACGGGGCAATCGAAGTAACCAACGGCGAGGAACTGCTAACAATAATGCGTAAGTGCCTTGCCGACAGGGACTCGGCGCGGTCCATCGCCGGCGCCGGGCAAGAAGTCATAAAGCAAAACCAGGGCGCCACCCAAAGAACAGTTGATGCAATAATAAAACTCCTCGCCAAATAGCCGGCATCCGGCATCCGGCAGCGGGGCGGGATTGTAGATTGTGGTGGGCTCCAGAGTTCCGCCTGCGGTCCGCCTAAGCACAATATCTTCTAAGGATTGGTATTAGTCGCCCGGATAGAAGCTGCTGAGCATGGATTTCGATGTGTGCCTCAGGCGCCGACTCCGAAGGATTGTTTCTGCGTTCTGCCCTGGCATCGGGCGCAGTTGCAAACGCCCACGAGTCTCAGGCACGAACTGCCTAACAGCGATTTGGTGTCTGCCAGTTTGGCGCCTTTGGCCTCGGCCTGCCTCAGGGCAATCTCGGCGGCGGCCCGGTCGTGTGTCCCGACCGCGTCGACCAGAATGGTGACGTTCTTGCGTCTCACCAGCAACCCCAGCGCCGTCATCTTGACCGCCTCTTCGGCGGTCGCGCCGATGATGATGAATTCGTTGACCTGCAGTTCGCCCAGAACCCGGTCGGCCCGCGGTTCATCGAACGGGTCGATGCACCGCTTGCGAAGAATGATCTGGTCGTAGTGCTTCAGAATATCCCGAGGCAGATCCGTGCATCCGTCGGCCGGGAACACGACGTGATTGCTGCGCACAGTGTAGGCAATCTTGACGGCGCCCTCTGTGCCCGCAGTGCACCAGGTATGTTTCGTATCTGACTGGTCATAAATCTGCTCGGTCGAAATAACCCGGATGTTTTTCGCCCGCGCCCACGCCATCACCCGGCGGATATTCTGAAGAACCCGCCGGTGATTCCTTATGCAAACCTTTCCGTCGGCAAGCATAAAATCCTTCTGCGTATCAACATCGATGATGATCCGCCGTCGCCTTAATGTGATAACGGGTCTAATCAATTTACGCATTCTTCCTGTTTTAACGGTTAACCCGAAAAACTCATTATTTGATACGCTGGGCGCATGAAATGAGTTCTATCTTGTCCATCGAACATTGTGGCGCTTGACTTTATGTCCGCCCGCCTGCAAAATGGCCGCCATGTTGTGTCTGTGCCGCCCAGACCGGGGATCCGCCGCCGGCGGGCGTCTGATCCCGGCAGCTCAATCGTTTCGGTTTCGGTTTCAATATGTCCAAACGAACCATAAAAGACTATGACAATATATCGATCGAGGCCCAAAACCTGACCGGACCGCTTGATTTCGCCGATATTTTCGGACGTATCGCCCAAGTGCACATCGAGATCGGTTCCGGCAAGGGGACGTTTCTCCTCAGCGAGGCGACGCACCGGCCGAACGCCGATTTCCTCGGTATCGAATGGGCCCGCAAGTACTACCGCCACGCCGTGGACAGAATAGGACGGTGGGGGTTGACAAACGTCCGAATAATCAGAACCGATGTCGCCGCCTTCCTGCCCGGGCATGTACCCGACGAATCAATCAGTTGTTTTCATATCTACTTTCCGGACCCCTGGCCGAAGAAGCGGCATCACAAAAGGCGATTCGTCTGTACTGGAAACATCGAGCAGATCATCCGTTGCCTCAAACCCGGCGGCGTCGTCAATATCGCCACAGACCATCAGGAGTATTTTGCCGCGATTACCCGGGTGATCGACATGCAGGTCAGTCTCGGCCGTCTCGAACAGATCGACTTCATCCGGGCAGCCGGCGCAGAGCCGGCGGAAGTAGTCGGCACTAACTACGAGCGAAAGTACATAAAAGCCGGAAGACCGGTCTATACCATAGCCGCCCGAAAACTCTAAAAAGACACCTCCCCACTGCCCCCCCGGGTACGTCAGAGTATCTCGAAACCTAATGCTGTCACGTCGTCGACCTCGGCCGCCGGGACATTGTGTTTCCGCACCATTTCATGGAATTGTTCCAACATCTCTTCGACAGGCAGTTCCAGCAGCGAGCTGAAATCCGGCGTAAACACAAAACCGCCGTCTTCGGCGCCTTTGCCGACCAGCGACTCACAGCCGTCCGAATACAAAAACACCTTGTCTCCGGCGGCCAATTGCACCGTCTGCTGCTCGAATTCGGTATGTTCAAAAACCCCCAATAGCCCCCCGCGATTTTCCAACTGTACCGGCTGGGCGCCTTTGCGAATCAATACCGGATAAGGATGCCCCGCACGGGCGAACGTCAACTGCAGCGTGCGAACGTTCAGCAGGCCGTAACAACATGTTGCAAACAGACAGCCCGCCAGAGTCTGATTGCTCATCGCGGCATTGAGATTC
>QNBS01000327.1 GCA_003644175.1 Planctomycetota bacterium
GGCTTATCTGCGCACTCCTGCCGACCCTGGCTAACACCGTCGCAGGCACACCATCGCCGCCGCCGCCCCCCGCCGACTCTCTGCTTGCCATACCGCTATGGCAAACCGCCGCATCGCTTGCCGACCTGTCAAACAGCACACAATCCCGGCAGGCCGCTGCATATGGCGATCTTGCCGGCTATCAGGATCGTCCGTACCGCCGCATCCGGCTTCATCATTTCAAGTTGCCCTGCGATACCTGCCATGCCCCGACCTCCGGTTCCCCGGCGGACGTGACCGAGGAGCCGCCCTCCCCGCAGTTCACCGGAAACGTCAACCGCGCCTGCACATCGGGCGGCTGCCATGCCTATGATCGATCCCTCAATCACCCCGTCGGCGTCGTGGTCCCGGACCCGGAGCGATTGCCTTCTTACATGCCGCCGGATCACATCGACCGCATTGACTGTCTGACATGTCACAGCGACCCCCGACCGACGACCCCCGCCGTCGCCGACTACGATGATGCGGGCGAGAAAATGATCATCGTGCCCGACGGCGACGATCTTTGCGGCTCCTGTCATATGCAGATGCACGGCGACGGCAGGACGCCCGCCCACTGGCGTTTCTCAAACAAGGCGCACCTCGGACCGATCGGTCCGCTATCTCCTTCGACAACCCGGATGGACGTTGCATTCGACGACATCGACCCGGAGTCCATGACATGTGTTTCCTGCCACGACGATATAAAGATTACCGTCCCAAGAGCCAATGAAACACGCTACGAAAGGACGGCTCGCTGGGCGACAATGTCGGACCACGCCATCGGTATGCGGTATGCCGCAGTTGCTCGCCAAAGAGGCGAGTTCAATTACCCTCCGATAGACGCCGAACGAATACGCCTTTTCGACGGCAAAGTAGGCTGCGGCAGTTGCCACAGTCTCTACGCCGACAACCCCGCCTACCTCGCCGTACAACAAACCAGCGGGCGACTCTGCCGCAGCTGCCACATAAAGTAGCCCCAACCCTTTCAAGCTTAACTGTCAGAACTTGAAGTATGTGCGAATCCCTGTCTTTTTGCCGCCCGCCGAGCAATACGGTTCCAGCAGGATATTCGTGTTTTTGATTCTAAATAATGGCAAGTCTTTGTCCCGGGTCTGGTAAGGGGCAAGCCATTGCGACGGAGCTTTTGATTTGACGTCTTTTCCGATAAATGGCTCGGCGCCGGCGGCGCCCTTCTTTATCTTTTGCGCCAGGGACCATGGGCCGTAAGTGAAGGCGACCCATCTCTGACCGTTCTTCGGCGTTTCGGTGTGAGTCTTGAGCAGGTATTCAAATTCAATAGCGATCCGGTCGCCCGTTTTCCAGGTACGGTCGATCCGGTAGAATCCTCGATCATTTTTGCTTAAAGCGATATCCTTGCCGTTGATTTGAGCGGTTTTTAAACGCGCCCCGCCCGGGTTGGTGAACTCAAGAGCAAACTTTTTATTGCCGGCTTGTTCAAAACTGATTTCCGCCTTTGGACTGAGGGGATAATTTCCCGTTACCTTGATCTTAGCCTTGCCCAATTTTTTGTCGTGCGTCTGCTCATAGGCCAAAGTCGCCGCGTGCAGCCATTTGCCGACATGTTCGCCCTGCCAGGCGTGAACCCCCGGCCGTGATTCGTAACCGGAAAGCAAATACCCATCGTCGGCTACGCGCCAAAGCCGATCTTTACGCCACAATTCGACTCTTTCGGCAAGGAGGCCTCCCTCATGCGCACTGGGCAAAGGCCGCCGGATGTTTTGGACGCTTTTACTTGTCTTTTGTGCTGAAACACTGTTCGGCAGAACAACCACCAGGCAATATGCTTTGAGTTTTGGAATGATCACCTCCGTATACCCCGATCGCAAATGGCTCTCGGCGAGATACGATTTTTCCCCGGGTGCATAGCATTTGACCCGTTTTCCGGTCGTTCCCGGCAGTCGAGAGCAGATTGGTATATCCGGCAGCCAGGAGTTCATGGTTGAAGCCGCGGCTGGCCCCCCATCCAGGGCTTTCCGGACTGTTGATCTCGGCCATGAAAAGAGCATCAGGATTGCCCTCCTGAATGATCCGCCTGTATTTCTTCATTTGGCCGGCTAACCTCTCCTGGCGCCACCGACGTTGGGCCTCGTTGTCGGTCGGTATGCCGTATTTGAGGATTGTCGCTTCGTCAAAGTCCGCTCCACCAAAACCGGGGGCGTTAAGATGGAAGCCGTCGACCTTATAGCGGCTCAGAATTTCGCGCAGCGCAGGTATCGCAAATTCCTCGTTCTGGTAACCGCCAAGCATCGTCGTTTGATACAAACCATCCCGTTGTTTGCGTGGTTTTCCATTTTTCCCCAGGTAGAACCATTCAGGGTGGCGATCAAATAGATCCGATCGGGCTTTACTGAAATCGAACCGGGCAATGACTTTGATCCCATTGGCTTTGGCTTCTTCGACCACCTCTTTCAGGAGATCCCTGTCCTTCATATGAGGACTTTTCACCTGATGCGGAACTTGCGTTTGGTAGAACGCGTATATCCCCCCGGTGCTGAAAACAATGGCCTCGGCATGGAGAGATTTACAGTCGGCTATAAAACGCTTGACGTCAAAGTTATCGGCTTCGACCTGGCGCATGTTGGGATGGTATATCCTCAACGGCCGATCCTTCCACCATGCAGAGGCGCCGGCTTCGGCGCAAAATACGAAGGCAAAAAAAAGGGCGCAATTGAGCTCCACCAACCACGGCGAAAAGCGACACCCCGAATCATGCTTCATAATCATCTCCTCTTTTCGATCATGGTAATTGTCCAGGGCCCAGCCTGTGCAGGAGGGATTACCCTGGAACCGAACGTCCCCGAATGTAGCAACGCTTCTGTGGAAAAGCAAGCAAATTGCCCGCCCCGGGATATTCTGCGTTTGTCGTGCGGTTGATTATTGCGCGGGTTTGGATTATTATGAAAGGATATGTATTCGCCTTACATTATCGTGAAGTTGGACAGAGACTGAGCATTCACAACCGGCTGATCCTGTGTTGAACAAGCTGCCGGCATTCTATACCAAATTCTTCGCCGCGACATCTGTGTCCGATAAGAACTGCTCTTGCCAAAGCAGAGCCCAAAGGACAAATGACCCCGGGGACACGCCTGCCTTTCTTTTGCCGTAAACCCCTGAAAATAAGAGGCTTGCGACTCCTGCATTGGGTGCTCGCTTTTTACAATGTGATAATTACAGCAAAATGCTTCGTTATGCCGACAATAGATATGATGGCTTAAATGTATTTATTGATGGAGTGCATATCTATGTTAGCAGAACTGGTTA
>QNBS01000328.1 GCA_003644175.1 Planctomycetota bacterium
ACCTGCTTTGCATACTGGACAAACTCGGGTGTATCGGCTTCGGCAAGGGCGACGGCGATGGCGGTCAATGTATGCATGTGCGGGCCGCCCTGCAGACCGGGGAAAACCGCCCTGTCAATAGCCTTGGCGTATTCGGCCTTGCACAGCAGCATCCCGCCGCGCGGACCGCGAAGCGTTTTGTGCGTGGTGGTGGAGACCACATCGGCGTAGGGAACCGGACTCTTGTGGATTCCGGCGACGACCAGGCCCGAAACATGGGCGATATCGCTGACGTGGCAGGCGCCGACGCGATTGGCGATTTCGCCGAAAATCTCAAAATCTATCTCCCTGGGATATGCCGTTGCACCGGAGATAATCACCTTTGGACGGTGTTCTTTCGCCAGATCCTCGATCTTGTCGTAATCGAACCTGCCCGTCTCGGGGTCCACACCATACTGGACTGAATGATACACCTTGCTGGTGAAACTGGCCTTCCAGCCATGCGTCAGGTGTCCCCCGTTGGTAAGCGAAAGTCCCATAATAGTATCGCCGGGCGACACCAGGGCCGAGTAAGCCGCTATATTGGCCACTGACCCCGAATACGACTGAACATTGGCGTGGTCGGCCTGGAATATCTTCCTGGCGCGCTCGACGGCAAGGGTCTCAATCAGGTCCGTAACCTGCTGGCCCTCGTAATAACGCTTGCCGGGATAACCCTCGGCATATTTGTTCGTCAGGCAACTGCCGGTCGCCTGCATGACCGCCCTGGAGACATAGTTCTCCGATGGGATCATCCGCAGAGAACCGCTCTGGCGGGCCTTTTCCTGGGTCAGAAGCTCATAAATCTGCGGGTCATACAGTTCAAGTGCTGAAAGCATACTATTATTCTCCAAAAATTGCCGATTGCCGATATGCACTTATATCACACCGAGCCTTTTGGGACAAGCAATTATTTGTTGACAAAACACTATTTGGGTCTGTATGATGCTGCGTTCAGTGCTTTGAAAAAGGAGATACAGTACCGAATGCCTGAAGATGATGTAGAAACCGGTCTGGAAAAGGCGAGGGCTTTTTTCCAGCGAGCAGAAGACGTGGCCGCCACGGACAACTTCGATTATGCCATAGACATGTACCTTGAGGGGCTTCGTCGGGCGCCCGATGCGCTGGAAGACGGCCATGTTCCGCTGCGAAAAATGGCGCTGGTGCGACAGGGCAAGGGAGGCAGGAAGCCTTCCATCGCCGACAAGATGAAACGGCACGGCGGCAAGACGCCGCTGGACGAGATGCTCAACGCAGAGTTCCTGCTGGCCAAGGACCCTGACCACCTGCCGTACGCCGAGGCATTGCTCAAAGCCGCCGTCGCAGGTGGATATCACCGAACAGCCGAGTGGATAGCGCAGCTTGTCTTTGCCGCCAATAATGCCGCCGCCCGGCCGGCATTGTCCACGTATCTGCTGCTCAAGGATTCCTATAAAGAGTTGGAAATGTTCGACCGTGCCGTTGCCGCGTGCAAGCGCGCCGTGGATCTAAAGCCCGGCGACGCCGCAATGCATGATGAGCTTCGAGATCTCTCCGCCCAGTTGACCGTCGCCAGAGGCAAGTACGGCGAGGCGGGCGATTTCAGAGAATCGATTCACGACAAAGAAAAACAGGACATGCTGCATGCTTCCGAAAGCCTGATCAAGAGCAGCAATTATCGAACGCGGGCCATCGAAGAGGCTCGAAGGGCTTACGCCAACAAGCCGAATGTGCCCGCCGTTGTCTTCGCGCTGGTCGATGCCCTCATCGGCATGGAGACCAGAGAGGCCTTTGAAGAGGCCATCGGCATCCTGACGCAGGCTTATGAACAAACCGCCGATTTTGCCTTCAAACGCCGGGCCGGTGAATTGAAGATCAGGAAGCTCAGAGGAGACGTCAGGAAAATAAAGACCGAACTGAAGAAACAGCCGGCCAACAAGGACTTTACGGCCAGGCTCAGGCAGGCGACGAAAGTGCTGGAAACCGCCGCACTGGAGCATTACCGCGAATGCGTGGAGAATTATCCGACCGATCTGAAGATGAAATACGAGTATGCACAGTGCCTTGTCAGAAACAAAAAGTATGACCAGGCGATTCCTCTGTTTCAGGATGCCCGGCGCGACCCGCGATATAAAATTGCGGCCATGGAAAAAACGGGGCTTTGCTTCTTCCTGAAGAACTGGTACAGCGATGCGATCGATATCTTCGAGCAGGCCCTGGCGGCTTGTGACGTCCAGGACAACGCAATGGCCAAAGATATCCGCTATAATCTGGCTCGCAGTTATGAAGCCAACGGCGCCGGCGAAAAGGCGCTGGAACTGTACCGCAAACTGGCTCAACTGGATTTCGATTTCAGGGATGTCCGGGATCGCGTAAACAAACTGCGAACGTCGGTCAGCGAGTGAACGCAGAAAAACAGCACAACCTCTCGGTAATTAAATATTAAAATAGTCGTTTAAAATACAGGAGTAAGAAGTGGCGAATTCTTTATCAGCCAAAAAACGAATAAGGCAAAACGCAAAAAGACGAGTAATCAACCGTGCCCGCAAGAGCATGGTCAAGACGCAGATCAAGCATTTTGAAACGGCCCTGAGCGCCGGCGACATGGAAAAGGCCGGCGCCCGGTTCAAGCTGCTGACTCAGCGGCTCGACAAGGTCGCTGCAACCAGTACGATGCACAAGAACACGGCCGGGCGAATCAAATCGCGTATGGCCAGGCGTTTGAACAAGGCGATGGCCCAGGGGGCCTGAAAATAGCCGCCGACACGGCGTTGAAGAAGTCCCGGAATAAGCATTGAGCGGCGCAGATCCCGACGCATCGGGATTTTGTCCGTGTTCTCACGCGCTCAAAATGGACGCATGGTTTTTCAACGACCCCACGGATAGTTTGTTTGCAGAGATGACTGCCGATGGAAGTCTTTAAAAGAGAAATACTCAAGCATATCACAAGCCGGGATTATTCCCCGGTGAAGCTTTCGGCTCTTGCCAGGTCGCTTGGCGTCGATGACAACGACTATCCTGAGTTTAAGACCGCATTCAAGGAGCTGCGCCGGATGGGCAGGGTTGTCGTGGGCCCGAAAAATCTGATCACATTGCCGCAGATGTCGGGGCGCGTTATCGGGACATTCCGCGCCAATCCGAAAGGTTTTGGCTTCGTGATCCCCATGGAGCCCAACAGCCACGGCGATCTGTTTGTGGGGCCCAGGGATACCGCCGGCGCCATGACCGGTGACACCGTCAGCGCCCGCGTACAGAGGAAAGGCGTCCGCGACGGACAGATGCGCTACAACGGAGTCATCGAAGA
>QNBS01000329.1 GCA_003644175.1 Planctomycetota bacterium
CACCCAAAACGCCGAACACATGGCTGTCGTGATCCCCTGCGAGGACATGATCGACGACGGCCTCTACCAGTCCATTTTGCGACGGTCCGACGAAGCAATCAAAATGGGCGCTACGCATATAATCTTCGAAATCGACACCTACGGCGGGCTCGTCAAAGCCGCAGACGCTATATCGACCTACTTCATCCTCGAACTTGGCAAGCAGGTCCACACCGTTGCATACGTAACCGAAAAAGCCATCTCAGCAGGCGCCATGATCAGCGTCAGTTGCAAAGACATAATCATGCGAGCCAATACCACAATAGGCGACTGCGCCCCGATTACCATGGGCGATTCGCTCGAAGGTGTTGAACGCGAAAAAGCCGAAAGCTTCATCCGCGCAATCTTCAGCCGCGCCGCCGAGGCAAACGGCTACCCCGAACCGCTCTTAAAGGCCATGGTCACCCGGCAACTGGAAGTCTTCCAGGTCAAAAATCGCAAGAGCGATAAGTATGAGTATTTCGAAACCAAGGACCTCCCCAAAGACCCCAACCGCTACGACATCGACAACAAAAAGCTCGTCGTAAAGGACGACGAGATACTCACCCTCACCGCATCGAAGGCCCATGAATACGGCATCGCAAGGGCGGTCGTGGACAATCGCGACGAAGCCATAGCCTTCCTCGCCAAACGCGACGGCATAACCTTCGCCGACTACGTCCCCGTCCTCAAGACACTCTGGTCCGAGCAGTTGGTCAGATGGATTAATTCGCCCGCGGTCATGGCGGTCCTGGTCATGTTGGCTATGTTAGGCGTCTACATCGAGCTGAACTCGCCCGGCGTCGGACTGCCCGGACTCGTCGCCCTCATCTGCATCGTAATCATAATCGGCAGCAAATACCTCGTCGGAATGGCAAACTGGGTCGAAGTCGCCATATTCCTAATCGGCATCATATTGCTGGCGGTCGAAGTCTTTGTCATTCCCGGATTCGGAATAACAGGCTTCCTCGGAATCGTCTTCATATTCGGCGGACTCTTCGGCATGTTGATAAGAAATCCCCCCGGCGAAGTCCCCTGGCCAAAGACCGAATTTGCCTGGGACCTCTTCCTTGACGGCCTTGTCGGACTATCGTTCGGATTCGTGGGATTTCTCTGTCTGGCCTACCTGTTCGCCCGATACCTGCCGAAAATGTACTTCCTCAGGGGACTCATGCTCCAGCCGGCCGCCGCAGGAGAGCAGTTGCCGCCCAGCATAACAACCGCCGCGCCTAAGAGCGCCGGCGTCAACATAAACGTCGGCGATATCGGCGAAGTCGTCTCACCGCTCAGACCCGCAGGACAGGCCAGATTCGCTCACGCTACCGTCGATGTAGTAACCGTCGGCCAATTCCTTGAAAATGGCGTAAAAGTAAGGATAATGGAAATCCACGGAAACCGCGTAGTCGTCAGGGAGACGAAATAATGGATTTTATGATGGTCCTGTGGCTGATATTTGCCTTGTTCCTGTTCGTCGCCTGCGCGATCCTTCTCGTACTCGAAATCTTCGTCCCAAGCTTCGGCCTGCTCACCGTCTTTTCGTTAGCGTGCGTCGCCGCCGGAATCGCCGTCTTCTTCAAGTACGACGCCATAACAGGCTGGATAGGCGTCGCCGCGGCGGTCTCCATAATACCCATTGTCTGGATCATCACATACCGTATCTTTCCCAAAACTCCTTTCGGAAAGCACGTCACCCTCGGAAAACCAAACCGCGAAAAGGGCGACGCAATCCCCGACACCAGAGAACTCGAGGAGATGTTAGGCAGGCAGGGAGTCGTCCTGACACCGCTTCGCCCCGTGGGAATGTGCGATTTCAACGGCAAACGCCTTGAATGCGTCGCCGAAACCGGCTATATTGACAAAGAAAATAAAATCAGAGTCATTCACGTCGAAGGGACTCAGTTAACCGTAAGATTAATAGAGAATGATTAATTATGAAAGGGCAGGGAGATGTTTAACATGACAGCACAAATCCTGGCTGCAATCGACAATCCGTTCAAAATAGGTGGCATAATACTTGCCGGTATCGCCGTTTTCGTGTTTCTGCTGCTGGTGCTCAAATACGGCGGCCTCTGGCTTCAGGCAAGGCTCTCCGGCGCCAAGGTCTCTATACCGCAACTCATAGGAATGTCCCTGCGAAAGGTGAACTCCCGGACGATTGTTGTCAGCCGGATCACCGCAATGCGGGCCGGAGTCATGGTGACCGCCGAGGACCTCGAAAGCCACTACCTGGCCGGCGGGCGGGTCCCCAACGTCGTTCGAGCGCTGATCGCCGCAAACAGGGCGAATATCGACCTCTCCTTCAAGACAGCTACGGCAATCGATCTCGCCGGCCGTGACATCCTCGAGGCCGTCCAGACCAGCGTAAACCCCAAGGTCATCGACTGCCCCGAAATTTCATCGGGCAAGACGACCGTCGACGCCGTCGCCCAGGACGGCATCCAGTTAAAGGCAAAAGCCCGTGTAACCGTCCGTGCGAATATAGAACGACTCATCGGCGGGGCGACCGAAGAGACGATCATCGCACGTGTCGGAGAGGGGATCGTAACAACCATAGGAAGCGCGATTAACCACAAGAGCGTATTGGAGAACCCGGACAATATCTCCAAGGCCGTATTAAGCAAGGGCCTCGACGCCGGAACCGCCTTTGAGATTCTGTCGATTGATATCGCAGACGTTGACGTAGGAGAAAATATCGGGGCTCAACTCCAAAAGGCCCAGGCTCTGGCCGATCTGGAAAGAGCACGAGCCGAAGCGGAAAAGAGAAGAGCCATGGCCGTCGCGCGAGAGCAGGAAATGAGGGCGCTCGTCCAGGAAAACCGCGCCAAAGTTGTTCTCGCCGAAGCAAAGGTGCCCCTGGCGATGGCCGACGCCTTCAAAGCCGGCAACCTCGGCATAATGGACTACTACAGAATGAAAAACATCTCCGCCGACACCGCCATGCGCGACTCAATAGCAAAGCCGCCGAAAAAATAAAACGCAGGCAGTACTTTAGCCGTGTATGAATTTCGTTTGTCATTCCCACGAAAGTGGGAATCCAGAGGGAGCAATGAAAGGTGTACTCGACATATTGTTAGCCGCCGGGGATGACGGGGAAAACTGGTTCAACATACTGATCCCGGTCATCATAGTCATCGTCTACGCCATCAGCGGCATCCTGAAGATGAGGTCGAATCTCGACAAAGAGCAGCCGACCGAAGAACAGCAAAAGCCCCGATACAAGCCGCTGGACGACCAAAGCCGCGGCTGGGAACAGCCGTCAGCCGAACCCGCCTCCCCGGAAATA
>QNBS01000330.1 GCA_003644175.1 Planctomycetota bacterium
GCGGGCGAAAACCTTGTGCGGTTTGCATGCGTGACCAGCGAGTGGAGCAGAAACGCCGGACGAACCGGCATCGGTGCGGTCATGGGCAGCAAGAATATCAAAGCAATTGCAGTGCGAGGGCACCAGGATTTGCCGGTGGCTGAAATAGACAAGGTCATCGAGATTTCCGAGCAGGCGTATAAGGAACTCGGTGCTGACGATATGATGGGCCACTGGCAAAGGCAAGGTCTGATGGGCGTGGTGGATTACGCCAATTTGATGGGGATTCTGCCGACGCACAACTTCCGCGATACACATTGGGAGAAATCGAAAACCATCAACGGCAAGACCATGCTCGCAGGCTACAAGATAGGAAATACCGCCTGCTTCGGGTGTCCGATGTGTTGCGGGAATATCAATCTTGTCAAGGAGGGCAAATGGGCCGGCACCGTAACCGAAGGGCCTGAGTATGAAACGGCGGCGATGTTGGGGTCCAATCTCGGCATTGACAACTTTGCAAGCGTGCTGCGCGGCAACCATCTCTGCGACGAGCTGGGCCTCGACACGATATCGGCAGGCAGCTTGATTGCCGCACTTATCGAAGGCTACGAAAAGGATCTGCTGACACTCGACGATCTGGACGGCAAACCGGTGATGTGGGGCGATGACGACCGCATAATAGAGATGATCAAGCAGATCGCCGAATGTCGGGGCGTCGGCGCCACGCTTGCCCTGGGCGCTAGAGGCGTTCTTGAGCGTTGGCCGCAGTTGGCGCCCATCGTACTTCACGTCAAAGGGCTCGAACAATCGGCCTATGACTGCCGGGGCGCAAGCTCAATGGCTCTGGCCTATGGCACCAGCGATATCGGCGCGCATCATTCCAGGGCGTGGACTGTCGGCAAGGAGCTTGAGATGGGGACCGACTGGGGCATCGACGAAAAGGTTGAACTGGTAATGTATCATCAGCACATCCGCTCGCTGTTCGACATGTTCGGTGTCTGCCGGCTGCCCTGGATCGAATTGGGCTTTCACGAGGATTTCTATGCTGAGTTGTACAGCGCCGTCGTCGGGCGGCAGTACAGCCTCGATGATTTGCTGGCCAGGTCGCAGCATGTGTACGATATGACCCGGGCTATCAACGTGAAGCTCGGCGCAGCCAAAGGCGACGATTACCCGCCGGCGCGCACGTTCACGCCCATCCACAGCGGCCCTCTGGCCGGCAAGGTTTGCAGCAGGGACGAGTACGAGAAAATGCTCGCCCTGTATTACAAAAAACGCGGCTGGGACGAACAAGGCAAACCGCCAATAACCTGTGCCTGATTTGATTTGGCGGAATCGAGCTGGACACACGCAAGACAATTCGCCAACGCCGGAATTAGAGGCGACTGTTACGTTTTTCGGATTGACGGGCGTCGGCGCGCGCCTTCCATACATCGTATATCTTCGTCAGCCCATAGGCCACCACCCCGGCAAGAAGAATGCCGACCGAAATTGCCACTTCCCTTGCCTTGACACCCACCCCCTCGGGCTCATAAGTAAGGGTGCTGTATATCAAAAAACCGCACACGCCTGCGAATATGATTGGCGTAAACGGATAGCCTGTCACCTTGAACGGTCGCTGGACCTGGGGCTCTTTGTATCGCAGTACAATAACCGAGATACTGGTTGCGAGATAGAATAGATAGACGGCCGCGGCGATATAGATTATAGTTCGTTGGAACGACTTGAACGCCATGATCACCGCAAATGCGATCACGCCCTGAAGCAACAGCGCCCATACCGGCGAGCCTCTTCGGCCATGCCATCTGCCGAGAATTCGGAAAAGACGGTGCTCGGTTCCGACAGCATAGGAAATGCGCGATCCCGCGAAGATAAGCCCGTTAACCGCGCCCAGCGCAGACAGGCATATAAGAACGGCAAAAAGCCGCGAACCATATTTGCCGAACAGTCCCCTGATTGTGTCCACGCCGACCGCCCTGGAAGCGCCCATGCCCTCGTGACCCAATGAATGCAGAAATGAAGCGTTGGCCAGAAGATAAAGGACCATTACACCAACGGTTCCCAGAATAAGAGCTCGCAGGATGTTTCGTTTTGGGTCTTTGACTTCAGCGGCGACAAAAGCCATTTCGTTCCAGCCGCCGTAGGTAAACAGCACCAATATCATCGCTACGCTCAAGGGCGGAATCCACAGCGCCGATTCAACCTTCTGTTGAGGAGGTCCCGCGGGCGCGACGAGTCCGACGACGATGATCGCGGCAAGCCCGATTGTCTTAACCACCGTGAGGATGTTCTGCGTCCACTTGCCCTGTCGAACGCCGGCGAGATTGATCAGTGTGAGCACAACGACCGCCGCACAGGCGTAAACCAGGTACATCGCGTGGGCATACCAGCCTTCTGCGCCGGCCAGAGGGTCATAAAGCTGCCTGGCGTATCTCGCAAAGATAAACGCCATCAGGGCGATATCGCCGGGCCTTACGATCACAAGCTGGATCCATCCGAATAAAAACCCCGCCCATCGGCCGTAAGCACGACTCAGATAAACAAAATCGCCGCCGGCTTGCGGGTAAGCCGTTGCCAGTTCGGCGTAGCAAAGGGCGCCGGCTAATGAAAGCAGTCCGCCGGCGATCCACAGCAAGGGCACACCCCACCAGTTCTGGACGCTTCTGGCTATATCAGGGGCGGTTTCATATATCCCCACCCCGATGATAATCCCCACGATAAGGCAGGTCGAATCAAAGAGCGTCAGTTCCTTCTTCGGCGTCTGTTCCATGTCATCCTTTGAGATTCAGACAGGTTCAATCCAGTTTGCCGCTGGAGCGTCATCATAACCGGTATTGTGCGTATGTCAAAAAAATGCTGGCAATGCCGTACGTGCAGGCGTAGACTGATACAGACAAAGACTGAGTGTTGAAATTACAGGGGCCTTGTTTCATGAGCAAAATCGATGAGGCGGCAGGGCTGTTTGATGACGGTTTCAACTGTTCACAGGCGGTACTTGCAACTTACGGTCCGCAGTTCGGCCTGGAGAGAGAGACGGCCCTGAAAATTGCCGCGGGTTTCGGTGGGGGCATGGGCTGTATGGGCGACGCCTGCGGGGCTCTTACCGGCGCGTTCATGGTCATCGGGCTAAAATACGGCGCAACGGACCCGGCCGACAAGGAATCCAGGCTGAAAATCTATGCGCTTATCCGGCAGGCTGCCGAGATGTTCGCCAAACGCGCCGGTGCACTGAACTGCCGCGATTTGTTAGGCTTTGACCTGAGCACGCCCCGGGGAAAGGAACAGGCCGCCAAAGAAGGCGCTTTTGAGATA
>QNBS01000331.1 GCA_003644175.1 Planctomycetota bacterium
GGGAGGCCTGCGCGACTCACAAGGCCGCGAAATAGGGCCTTGTCCCCGGTCGATCCGTTTTGCGATCTGGTGGGACGGCGATCTGCTGCGAGAACTGCTTGCCGGCTCGGCCGTGAAGAAATGGAACTGGCGGAGGGGCGCCGAAGAAGAAATCTTCACAACGGGCGCGCGGGGCGGCAGCCGACGCGGGCCCAACATCATGGGCGATCTTCTGGGAGACTGGCGGGAAGAAATACTTAGACCCTCCCCTGACGGCAAGGCCCTGCGCCTTTATACCACGACGATCCCCACGGAGCACCGCATCTACACGCTGATGCACGATCCACAATACCGGCTGGCGATTGCATGGCAAAACGTGGTCTACAACAAGCCGCCGCATCCCGGCTTCTTCCTCGGCGATGGAATGGCGCCTCCGCCAAGACCAAACATTTACCTAATCGGCAAAGGCGAAGCGATTGCCGGTGTCAGAACGCGGGATAATTAGTTCCTGTTGCGGAAAGAAAAAACGCCCGATGTCATCCCCGCGAAAGCGGGGATCCAGTATGCGTAGTCTGGATTCCCGCTTTCGCGGGAATGACAAATGTTGTTTCCGCAACAGGAACTAATTAAATGTTACAGGGATTGTAACATTTTAGCCATGTGTGAGATTCGCTTGTCATTTGCGTCAAATCGCCTAATCCAGTCGGGTGGCAGCCTTTTGCGGAGCGCAGCGGAGCAAAGGGATGGTTTGCCAACGGATCAGCCATCCCTTTCGGCTGCGCCGAAAAGGCTGCCACCCAAATATTTCTGTACTTTAACACTTGGCTAAAGTATTATTAGGAATTCGTGTCACAAATCGCCTGGTATTTTGTCCAAATAGCGGTAGAGTGGCGGTTAGAGGATGAATTGACATTCGGGCGGACCGGTCAATGGATAACGAGATGACAAATGGCCAGGACAAAACAGCGGCCAAAGAGGTTCCTGTCTGCTCGAATTGTCTTCGGCCTTATGATGATGCGCTGGAGTACTACTGTCCGCACTGCGAGTCGAATGAGGCGCCGAATCCGCTGACGCCGTATATACCGTATGTGAATATCCGGTTCAACGTGGGGGTCGTCGGAAAGCTGTGGCGACGGTTCCAGCGCCGACAGAACGCAACGATTGCAAGGCGACTGCTGGATTTGCTGATACTGTTGTTGTACTGCCCGCTGCTGATCCTTGCGACGCCTTTTGTGGTGTATGCAAAGTGAGTGAGTGTTGCTGACAGACATTTCCCGACCAGCGTACCAAATCGTTGAGGAACGGGCGTGCGTAGGCGACCACATGGGGTCGCTCCTACGGGGCGTGAGGGCGGTTTTTGCGGGGATTTGGAAAAATTTTTGCATTTTTTTAATTTTTGTTTGACCATTTCCCGAAGTAGGACTATATTACTCCTATACAGCAGGCGGCTGTGGCTGGTTTTTGGGATTGGAGCATCGAATTTATGAGTATTTTACGGCGAAATACGGATTATGCCTTGCGGGCGATGGTCAATCTGGCCGGGCATTATGGCGGCGATGTTGTCGCCACGCGGCAGTTGAGCGCCGAAGAGGATATATCTTATCAGTATGCCGCCAAGATTATGCAGTTGCTCCATGCGGCCGGCTTAGTTAAGAGCACGATGGGGTCTCACGGCGGGTTTTCTTTGGCACGGCCGCCCCAGGAGGTGAGTCTGCTGGATATTATCAAGGCCGTCCAGGGCGCCGTCAGCCTTAACGACTGTTTTCTGGATGCCGATGCGTGTCCTCGGCGGTCGACATGCGTTATAAGCGCCAAAATCGCCGGCCTGCAGGAGTATATCGAAAAATCACTCGCCGGCATTACGCTTGCCGAGTTTGCGACAGACAGCATGTCCGAACACGTCAATGCGCCAAAGGAGAAATGAAATGAGTTCGGAGGCTAAGAAGACAAGTGTCTTAGAGGCGTGCCTGGCCAGGGGGCAGAATGTGGCCGGGCTGATCGACTATGCAGCCGATGCAATCGTCAGCAAGACGATCCTGGACTCACCGGCCGGGACGATCACGCTTTTTGCGTTTGACAAGGGACAGCGTTTGAGCGAACATCAGGCGCCGTACGATGCGGTGGTCGAAGTTGTCGACGGCAAGGGGGTGATCACAATCGCAGGCGCCGAGAATGAGGTCGGCGCCGGTGAGATTATTATCATGCCGGGCAATGTGCCTCATGCGGTATCTGCGCTCGAGAAGTTCAAGATGCTGCTGACGATGATACGGGCTTAATATAAGAGCGTTATAACTGAAACGAAAATCAACGTAAAGGTAAAGGGGTAATCATGTTTTGTTATCAATGTGAACAAACGGCAAAGGGAACGGGATGCACGAAGGTGGGGGTTTGCGGCAAGGACGCCGAGACTGCGGATTTGCAGGATCTTCTTGTCTACGCGGCCAAGGGCATTTCGATGTACGCCCACCGCGCGCGACAACTTGGGGCAAAGGACCGGGAGATTGATGTGTTCGTTATGGAAGCACTGTTTTCCACGCTGACGAATGTCAACTTCGATCCGGATCGCCTGGAGGGTCTGCTGGTCAAGGCCGATCAGATCCTTCAACAGGCTAAGCAGCTTTATCTGACGGCGTGCAGTAATGCCGGACAGGAGGCCGAGCAACTCGCCGGGCCCGCGACGTTTCAGGCGCCGGGGGGTCGAGAGGCGATGTTGGCGCACGCGCGACAGGTGGGGATTGCCGAGCGGATCGAGTCGTTAGGAAGCGATGTGGCCGGTCTGCAGGAATTGATTACGTACGGGCTCAAGGGAACGGCGGCTTATGGAGACCATGCCCAGATATTAGGGCAGGAGGACGAGGAAGCTTATGCATTTTTCCATGAAGCACTCGACTTTTTGACGAGCGAAGATGCAACTGATCCGGACAAGCTGGTTCCGATGGCGCTGAAGGTCGGCGAGGTGAACCTTAAGGTGATGGGTCTGCTGGATGCCGGCAACACAGGGACATACGGGCATCCGGAACCTACGCAGGTGCGGATTACACCGGTCAAGGGCAAGGCGATTTTGGTGTCCGGCCACGACCTGAAGGACCTGGCCGACTTGCTCGAGCAAACCGCCGGCAAGGGGATTAACGTGTATACGCACGGCGAGATGCTGCCTTGCCTGGCCTATCCGGAGTTGAAGAAATACGCCCATCTGGTGGGCAACTACGGCGGCGCCTGGCAGGATCAGCACAAGGAGTTCGCCGCTTTTCCGGGCGCTATCCTGATGACCACCAACTGCCTGCAACGGCCCAGGGACAGCTACAAAGACC
>QNBS01000332.1 GCA_003644175.1 Planctomycetota bacterium
CCTTATTCCGATGATTCTGACGGGCGGCGACGGCGATTGCCGGTATGGAGGCGGCAGCACTGTGGTGAGAATAACCGACCCAACGGTCGAGATTCTGCGTCAGGGCGTCGTAAAGAAGGAAAAAATCGATGAGATGTCGCAAATCAGGATATTGTTCTTGTGTACGGGAAATACGTGTCGCAGCCCGATGGCCGAGGGTTTTTGCCGAAAAATTGTGTCTGAAAAACTAAATTGCAGTGTTGACGAAGTCGGACAAATGAGTTATAAGATAGCCTCTGCCGGCGTGATGGGGGTTGGCTCCATAGGGGCAAGCCCCGAGGCGGTCGAGGTTTGTAGAGAAAAGGGTGTCGAAATCGGCGGGCGCCGGAGCAGGGCTCTGGATTGCGATGAGGCCGGGAATTGCGATTATATTTTTGCCCTGGCCGAAGGCCACCGCAGGTGGCTTGGCGAAATGTGCCCGGAAGCGGCCGGCAGGTGTGTGTTGCTCGATAATGAGGGAGACATTCCAGACCCGATAGGCGAGCCGCTTGAGGTTTATCGGGAGTGTGCAAAACGAATAGAAAAAGCAGTTGGAAAGCGTATAAGTGAGATCTGGCATGAAAATAGCAGTAGCAAATGACCATCGCGGTACGGCCGCGATTGAACAGATTAAGGCGATTATATCCGAACTGAGCCATGAATGCATGGACTTTAGCCGGGCCGACGAGCATCCTGTCGATTACCCGGATATGGCGTACCTTGCCGCCAAAGCGGTCTCGGACAAAAAAGCCGACCGGGCGATTCTCGTCTGCGGCACGGGTATCGGCATGAGCATCACCGCAAACAAGGTCAAAGGCGTAAGGGCCGCCCTTTGCTATGACGAACTCAATGCTAAAATTTCACGTCATCATAATGACGCCAACGTTCTTTGCCTCTCCGGCGACCTGCTCGGGACAACCATATTGCGAAAAATCGTCGAGACATGGCTGACAACCGACTTCAGCGGCGGAAGGCACCAGCGAAGAGTAAACAAAATAACCGCAATAGAACAAGGCCGAGACCCCCGGGATGTCTAAATATACTGCTCGCGATTAAGACCCAAAAACGGTGTCCGACACCTTTAATTATTCCTGGATAAATTTAAAGCGGAACCGCTTTTATACGTGGGACTCGTTACATGGAGAAATTGAGGTATTTGACAAAAAAGGGTTTCATTTGGGCGCATTAGACGCTGTAAGCGGTCAATTTATCAAATTACCTGTGAAAGGAAGGAGAATCGATGTCAAGTAAGAAAGAAAAGGCATTTGTCGATCTCTGTCTTGAGGGAGAAGCGCTATTGACAGACATCGACAGATATGTAGAGTCCTGGCATAACAGCAAGACAAAAACCTCTCTTCATGATTACCTTGGTCTCAAGTTGGACGAGTATGCGCTTTGGGTTGAGAAACCTCAGGCTTTGCGTTATATTATTTCTTCACGCAAGAATGATGTGCCCTTTGCAAAAGCAATCTCTCAGATGGAACAACAGGGAATTGCCGCAAGAGCAGCAGACCACGATGAACTAACTGAGGTTGTTAAATGGCTCAAAGGCAAAGGGATGCTTTAGAATCCGAAGTCAAGTTGGCCTCATTAGTATTGGGTAGATTTGGGCTTGTGCCTGGCTTTGAAATAGAAGATTTCGTGAGAGAATATGTAGAGCTTCGCGAAGAGCTAATCCCATTTTCTGTAGATGCTGTTTTCTTTTATCGTGCAAGTCGGAATACCCCTACAATAATACTTAATTCAAACCTTTCACCTCAGAGGCGCCGTTTCACTCTCGCTCATGAAATGGGGCATTTCTTTATTCCATGGCACGTGGGAACTATTATATGCCACACAGACCCTGGATCACACATGGGGAGGTATTTATACAAGAGCATGGAAACGGAGGCAAATCGGTTTGCTTCCGAGTTGTTAATACCTTCTGAGTGGCTACTTGATCTTATTTCAAAACATCAAACTGTCAGGCAAATTAGTGAGGTTGTGAGGGACACAGGCGTGTCAGGTACGGCTGTTAATATTGCATTAGTTAACAATCTTCCTGCTGGTTACATGTTTGTACAGACAAATCGATGGGGTGTAGTGCAGTACTCAGGCGAAACCGGCAGCACATACGCTCGTGCTCCGAGAAATGGAATAATATTTGATGCAACTGTATTCGAGCGTGTTTCAGCCAATTATGAATTGATCCAGACTGAATCTTCTACGACTCACTGGTTCAAATTCGGTAGAGAACTGAGAATGCATCACGAGGAAGAGCAAGGCTATGATTCCAAAGCTATCATACGCAAAATAGTGGATGATTTAAAAGATAATGCGGGTATGCCAAAGAATCTGCTTTGTAAAATAAATGGTGTTGTAGGTGGTCTTAATAGTGCAGCGGATTGCGCGTCACCAGAGGAATTTGCAGATGCTCTGTTTCAAAGATTCGCATCAATAGAGGACCTTTGCGTCTTATTATCAAGGCCCGAATTCCACCAGTTTATTCGAAGAAAGTCAGTGGAACTTTTTCGCGAAATCATATAGCTGTGCCCAACACCCTGTAAATTAATGACTGCCATTTCAAGCGGTTAAGGTGTCTCGGTAGGTTGTACAACAGAGTCTATTCATGGATATGTGGTTGCTAACCAGCAGCGATTTCAGTCGTCTTGGAGTAATTGCAGGTGGGGGAGGATTGATTATTTAATTTGAACGGCTACTCGGTGGTTTCGACGGGGGCCTGAGTGGGGGCTTCTTTTGCTTTTCGCAGTTGTTCTGCGGCTGAGAGGCGATCTGGGATTTTGGGTTTTTCGATGAGCTTTTTGCGGGGCTTTTTTCTGTCGGCGATCTTCTGGCTGCCGTCTCCTATTGCCCTTAGCTTCTTATAGCGGTTCGCTAACAGATTTTCGAGTTTGGTGCGTTTCAGGTCGCGGAGCGTTTTGATAATGTACTGCTCGACATTGTAAATTGTATCGTGTATGTTGCGATGCGCCCCGCCCAGGGCCTCCGGGATGACGGCGTCGACTAAGCCGTGCCTGAGGAGGTCCTTGCCGGTAAGATTGAGAGCGGCGGCGGCGGCGGCGGCCTGTGCGCCGTCGTGCCAGAGTATGGCGGCGCAGCCCTCGGGCGAGATGACCGAATAGTATGCATATTCCAGGATCGCCAGCCGGTCGCCCACACCGATGCCCAGCGCTCCGCCGGAGCCGCCTTCTCCGATGACCATACAGACGATCGGCACCTTGAGACGACTCATTTCCATCAGATTGACCGCTATCGC
>QNBS01000333.1 GCA_003644175.1 Planctomycetota bacterium
ATAAAAAGGAGCTACGAATATCCGGAGGATTTTGAGGGCGAAACAGAAGAGGATGAACCGGACTTTAAGCATCGGATTGAGGTCGGAAGGGAAGTGTTCTTTCTTCTTCCCGTAATTGTCGGCGTATTGATCGGTTATGTTGTCCTTTGCCGAGTGGAATCTGTTCATCCGTGGTGGGTCAATACGATGCAAAGTCCTGTCCTGGCTGGGTTTCTGGGCAGTTTGTGGGGGTATCTGGCAGGGTGTGCGGTGGTGTGGGCGACGCGGATTCTCGGCACATTGGCGTTCGGCAAAGAGGCGATGGGGCTCGGCGATGTGCACCTGATGGGGGCCGCCGGTGCGGTCATTGGGCCTCTGGCGGTGGTTTTGGCGTTCTTTATCGCCCCGTTTTTCGGGTTAGCGTGGGCGATGCACCAGGCAATTTTTAAAAAAACCAGGCAAATTCCTTATGGCCCGTTCTTGTCAATGGCCGTCTTTGTTGTTATGATTTTCCATGACTGGTTCGGCGCATGGATTGCCGGATTGTATCTTTACCAATAAGGTTCGTTTATGCAAAGGAGTTCAAATATGGCAAACGTACTCAAAAAGATCATGGTTGTGCTTTTGGTTGTGGCGGGGTTGTCGCTTATTTCGGGCTGCACTGATTGGAAGAAGAAGTATAACGGACTGGAGGTGGAGCATCGAAATCTGATGGGTCGATACGAAAGCTGCATGTCTGATCTGGACCAGGCTGCGACGGGAAAAAGCGAGCTCATTTCGAACCTGAATGCGGCGAGACAGGAACTTGCCGACCTGAAAGGGCAGATAGAAAACGGTACGGACGACGGCGGCTGGGGCGGATTGAATCCGGAGTTCGATCTGGAGAAGGGTACTATTACCGTTACGCTGCCGAACACGGTGCTCTTCGAGCCTGGCAAGGCGGAGATTAAGAAGTCGGTGATTTCGGAGTTGGACCAGATAGCTTCGGTTCTTCTTGACAAATACAGGGACAAAGATGTCAGCGTGGTCGGACATACCGATTCGGATCCGATCCTGAAGACGAAGCATTTGTGGAAGGACAACTGGGAGCTGTCCTCCGCCAGGGCGCTTGCGGTTGTAAGGTATCTGGTTAAGAAGGGGATAAGGGCGAAAACACTCGGTGGTGTGGCGGCCGGCGAGTTCAGGCCGGTGGCCGATAATTCGACCGCAAGCGGCAAGGCCAAAAACCGCAGAGTCGAAATCGTCGTCTACACTTACGATTAAATTTACGGACGTCCTGTCGATTGTTCGCCAGGTTCGACGGTCGGAGGATTTGTGTTGTTTACAAAGCCAGCGGTGCTCATTGCGCCGTCGGCTTTTATTGTTACTGTGATTGCGCCGTCGATGGGGGTATAGAACGCCCGAACATCGGCGCCGGGGCGCCAGGCGGTTGGATAACGGCTGCGGCGGCAACTGACGATGACGGTCTTTGCCCCGAGTCTTTCGACAAAGCCGTCGGCCAGATTCCTCATCGAGCCGTGGTGAGGCATGACGAGAACGTCGACTTTTAGTTCGGGGTACAATTCCAGCAGTTGCTCCTGCGCGCCGAGTTCGATGTCGCTTGTCAGCAGGATTTTCCTGCCGGCGAATTCTATCAGTATGACCTGCGATTTGTCGTTGTTGCTTACGGTCGGGTCCCGGCAGGTTTCGGCGGCGGGCCAGAGAGACCGGATGCTTGTGTCGCCGTGGAAGGTCATTTCATCGGCCAGAAGGTCTATATTGTGGTTTGCGTTCTTTAGGCAGTGGTCCAGGTAGCCGGCCATTGACGAGGTTGTCGCTTTTTGGATCACGGCGGCGTTGGCGCAGATTCGGCGGACGTTGCATGCCGCGACGATTTCGGGGATGCCGTTGACGTGGTCGATGTCATCGTGGCTGACGAAGAGCGTGTCGATATTACTTATACCCTTGCGCCTCAGAAAGCCGACAACCGCGCGGCCGCCGCAATTCTTTATGCTGGATGAGCCGGCGTCGAAGATCAAATTGGATTTTCCGGGCAAAGCGGCGACAATGGCCTGGCCGTGGCCGACGGAAAGAGCGGTGAGCTCGAGATATTTGTGGTTGGCTCGCCGGTATTTGAGGATCGCCAAGGGGGCAACGATGAGAACTATCATGGATGCCAACAGGGCCCTTCGCAGGATGGGCCTTTGGATATGCGTGAATCGGACCACGAGAACGACTGTGTAATAGCATATTATCAAGGCGGCGCCGACCTTGCCGACGACGATTTGTGAGAGGCCGGCGCCCGCCAGAAGCTTGACGAAGGCCGACAGGGAGTTGGCAAGGCCGACCAGGCCCATGCCGAGTATCATCGCAAGTGTGGGGAGGAAAAAAGCGAGGATCATTTTCAGGAAGCCGCCAACGAGTATGAGCCAGACCAGGGGAAAAACGAGTACGGTCCAGAGGCTTGCCAGCGGGCCGATGGTTCCGAAATGGTACAGCAGGATGCCCGCGCCGCCGAGCCAGGCGGCAAGCCCGGTGGCGAAGAGCCGGATGGCCCAGGACAGAAGAGCTTTTGACCAGACGACGAGAGGATGCGGGGTGAATTTTGACGGTTTGGGCGATTCGACGCGGTCGATGGTTCTTTCGAGTATCCAGTTACTGATGGGACGCTGGAGGAGTATTATTCCAAGGACGGTTGTGTAGGACAACTGCCAGCCGGCGGTGAAGAGGTCGGTGGGTTTGATGAGCAGGAGTATGATCGCGGCAAGCGACAGTGTGTTCAAGGCATTTGGCTTTCGGCGAACGACGACCGAAAGGCAGAAGACCCAGCAGATTGCCGCGGCGCGCAGCGTTGGGGCGCGGGGGGGGACGATTAGAACATAAAGGGCGATGACGGCGGAGCAGATTACACCGCGGAGGCCTTTCGAGCAGCCTGCTGTTTTGCACAGCCACCAGAATGTCATGGCCAATATCCCCAGATGCATGCCGGAAAGACTGATGAAATGAGCGAGGTTTGTCTTCTGGAATGCGCCGGCGGTCTCGGCATCGATGTTCGATCTCCGGCCCAGGAGGAGAGCGGCCAGGATCGCCGAAGCGTGCTCCTCTTCGAGGTTGTCGTCGAGCAGGGCCTGGGATGCGATTGTCTTGATCCTGCCGATGAGACGCCGCCAGGAAGCCGAGGCGCCCTGTTGCAGCAGTTCAATGCCGGCGGGTGATTTTACGGAAGCTGAAACGTGGATGTTCCTTCGTTCCATGGACCTTTTGATGTCGAACTGTCCGGGATTCAACGG
>QNBS01000334.1 GCA_003644175.1 Planctomycetota bacterium
ACACAGGCCGGTCTGGTAAAGCCGGCGCAGATGAAGAAGGCGTTTATCATCACATTTGGCCTGGCCGTTTTGTTAGGCGCTTATCTGGTCTGGCGCGGCGGTCTGCCGATACTCATCATTGGTGTCGCCTCGGTCGTTTGTGCCGTCCTTTATACGGCAGGACCCTTTCCGCTTGCCTATGTCGGCCTGGGTGAGGTCTTCGTCGTCGTCTTCTTCGGGCCGGTCGCAACGGGCGGGACGTATTACCTTCAAACGCTCTCGATCAATGCTGACATCATCATTGCAGGCCTTGCGCCGGGCCTGCTGTCAACCGCCATCCTTGCCGTGAACAACTTCCGCGATATCAAGACAGACAAGATCGCAGGCAAGAAGACCCTGGCCGTGCGATTCGGCTACAATTTCGGCGTCGCCGAATATATCTCCTGTATTGTCGTCGCCTGCCTGGTCCCCCTGTACCTGAGCATCTCTTCGCGGTCGCATTACTTCTGCAATCTTTCGCTGCTTACGCTCGTTATTGCCGTGGGCCCGATCAAAACGATCCTTTCAAAGCCCGATCCCGAAACTCTCAACAACGTTCTGGCCCAAACGGGCAAACTGCTGCTGATCTACAGCGTCCTGTTTTCAGCAGGTTGGCTCTTATGAATATCGTCGACATAAACATAAAAAAATACGAACTGCCCCTGATAAAACCACTGGTAATAAAAAACCATACAATAAACGTTCGTTTGGGCGCTATAATCACACTAACCGATGACAGCGGCAATAAAGGCTGCGGCGAAGCAGCCCCTCTCCCCGGCCTCCACCCCTTTGATCTTGATCAGGTTATTGCCCAGCTAAAAAATTTCGAGCCGCAGGATATCTCACCTTTATTCATGGAATTATTATATCCATCTGCAAAAACAGCCATGGAAATGGCGCTGTTCGACCTGCGTTTGCAGTCTCAAAAAGCATTTGACAAATTTCGTAACCTCACTCTGCCCGTCAACGGCCTTGTCATGGCGCAGGACGCCGACCTCTTCGATGCCGTAGATGCACTCATCGCAGAAGGCTACATATCCATAAAAATCAAAGTCGCCCGCCAACCGCTTGCAAAAGATATCGAAACAATACAGCGATTAAAGGAGCTAATCGGCGCCGGGGCGACTATACGCCTCGACGCCAACCGATTGTGGACTCTCGATGAGTCGCTCGAATTCTGCAATCAGGTAGCCGGCGACCAAATCGAGTACATCGAAGAACCCCTTGCGGATATAAGCCAATACCCGATTTTTTTCGATAGCACCGATATGCCCGTCGCCTTCGATGAAACGCTCGTCGAAAAGGGCGTAGAAGAACTCGACTGCCTGGACAAAGTAAAAGCCTTCGTACTGAAACCATCGCTCCTGGGAGGCCTGAGTATGACAGGCCAATTTATAGCCCTTGCTCTTGAAAACGATATAATGCCCGTGATGAGCTGCACCTTCGGCAGCGACCTGTCGTTGAGGTCATTCGCCTTGTTTGCTGCAATGTTTGGCGCCGCAGATATCCCACTCGGCCTGGATACGATGAAGTGGTTTAAGCACCACTTGCTGACAGAAGGATTCAAAGTCGAATCAGGCCGCATAGAAATCGCCGCCCTTGTCAATCGCCCCGTATTCAATGAACAACTTCTTTACGACCTGAGTTAACTGATGCTGAAAGAAATACAAAAAACAGCCGACAAACTACGAGCAGATGGCGTGCCCTCCGGCGGCAGGGTGGCAATAATCTCCGAACCCGCCGGCGAATTTGTCATACTGACACTTGCCTGCTGGAAAATCGGTGCAGTCATTGTCCCCATAAGCACCCGTTACCCCCCGGAAAAAGTCAACTCCGCCCTGAAAACCATCAACTGCAAAAAAGTTCTTATCGGCGACGAGCTATCGTTGATCGCTCCCCGGACAACCCCGATCACCCTCGACCAACTCGATCTGGACCTAAACGCCGACGCGAGCATCATCTTCACTTCCGGAAGCTCCGGCGAACCAAAGGGCGCACTCCACACAATTGCCAATCACTATTACAACGCATTGGGCTCGCACGAAAACATCCCATTCGGGCCCGGGCACGCCTGGCTTGCATCGCTGCCGATGTACCACATAAGCGGCTTTTCGCTGATCATGCGGGCGCTTATTGCAGGCGGCACAATCGTCTTTCCTCAGCCCCAGGCGCCACTTGCCGATGCGATCATGCACCCTGCCGTTACCCACCTGTCGGTAGTGCCCACCCAGCTAAAGCGGCTGCTTGAAGAATCGCTGTGTGTCGAGAGATTAAGAAAACTAAACGCCATTCTTGTCGGCGGCTCGGCCATCCCCCCGGGCCTGATCGAAAGAGCTGTTCTCGCAGGCCTGCCGGTTTGTGCGACCTACGGCTCGACGGAGGCCGCTTCGCAGATTGCAACGGGCAGGCCCGGCATAAAGGCGGGCGCCAGGGTGCTGTCTCATCGCCAAGTCAAAATCGCCGGCGACGGCGAAATCCTCGTCAAGGGCAAGACCATCTTCAAAGGTTATGTACAAGGCGATT
Source organism: Planctomycetota bacterium (assembly GCA_003644175.1). Lineage (GTDB taxonomy): Bacteria > Planctomycetota > Phycisphaerae > Sedimentisphaerales > Anaerohalosphaeraceae > B28-G16. Next base: position 2,542 of record QNBS01000334.1, read on the forward strand.
CCGTAGAATCGGCGGTGGACGCCCAAGGATGGTTCCACACCGGCGACACAGGCTCTCTGGGCGAAGGGGGCAATCTGCACGCTGCCGGCAGAAAGGACCTCATGTTCATCTGTGGCGGGGAAAACATCCACCCCGAAGAAATCGAACGAGCCTTAAAAGACATCGACCAAATAGAACATGCCGTAGTCGTCCCGATAGACGACCCCGAATTTGGCAAACGCCCCGCAGCCTTCATAAAAACAAAAGACAACCAACCCCTCGACCGGGGAAAAATCAAGACCACCCTAAGAAAAACCCTCGAACCCTTCAAAATCCCAAAAACCTTCCACCCCTGGCCGGAGTCAGTGCCACCGTCTCTCAAAGCACAAAGAAGGAGCCTGATAAGAATCGCTAAAAGGCAAAGCTAATATCGCAGGGTTGGGCCTGCCCCCCCACCGAACATTCCTGCAACACCTCACATTTCTCGCAACACTTTTTCAAATTCCTGCGGGATCCTGATTGGACGGCTGGTGTTTTTGTCGATTACTGCGTGGATTGTTGTGGTCTCGGCGGTGATTTTGCCTTGTTGGTTGGTGAATTTGCAGGCTAATTCGTAGGAGCTTTTGCCTGTTCGGGCCAGTTGCATTTCTATGGTGATCCTGTCGGACATTCGCATGGCGGCTTTCAGGTCTGCCTTGGCGTGGACTATGGGTGCGATGT
>QNBS01000335.1 GCA_003644175.1 Planctomycetota bacterium
CGACGAAGACAAGAAGGCGGACATTCTGGAAGATGCGTTTATCCAGAAAGTCATCGCCCTGGCTGTTGAGAAGGGCAAGGAACTGGACGCTGAGGGTCGGTGGGTGGACGCCTACACGCGTGTTTTCTACTGGCTTGTCAACCTGGACGCCGACAACAAGGAGTACAAGGACTATGCCGATGAGTTGAGTGAAAAGGCATTAGTCGAAATATCTCTGAAGGACGACAGTTGCGGCCAGAGCAGCATTGAACGTCATGAAGGGATCAAGGCCGAGATGGTGTTTCGCGCGCTGCGTGCGCTGGAGACCAACTATGTCAACGTCGTGGATTACAACGAGATGGCCGAGAAGGGGCTGGCTCGCTGTCGGCTTCTGGGCGAGGTGCTGACGCAGACAAAGAAGAAACTGGACTATACGGTCTCGGCGGATAAGGTCGAAAAGTGGCTGATGGGCATTCGCGCGATCAAAGAAGAACTCGCCGCATCGTCGACTGCGATTACGAATGAGAAGTTCCGAATGATATTCGGGGAGATTCTGGCGCTGAACAGCATTGCCCTGGAGATTCCCGAAGAAGTGGTCATCGCGCAGTTTGCCGAGGCGTCCTTTAACGGTCTCGATCCTTACACGACGCTTGTCTGGCCGTGGCAGGTGAAGGATTTCCAGAAGAACATGACGCAGCAGTTTATCGGTATCGGGGTCGAGATAAGCAAGGCGACGGGCACGCTTAAGGTTGTCAGTCTCCTGCCGGACACACCGGCTTACACATCGGGGCTCGACGCCGATGACGAGATACTTGCCGTGGACGGCGAATCCACCGAAGACATGACGATCACGTGCGCTGTCAGCAAGATCACAGGTCCCAGACATACAAAGGTGACTTTGACGATTCGCCATGCCGACTCGGACAAGACCTCAGACATAACGATTGTGCGGGACAGGATCGTGGTTCCGCCGTTGCGTGGCTGGCAAAGGGCCGACGACGGCCGGTGGCGTTACACCATTGATCCGGACAACGGCGTGGGGTACATACGAATTACGGGCTTTACGGAGACGACGGCGTCGGACATGGAGAAGATTCTCAGCGAACTGGAAGATCAGGGGCTCAAGGGACTCATACTCGATCTGCGTTTCAACTCAGGCGGGTATCTCATTTCGGCCGCGGAAGTGGTGGACATGTTTGTCGAAAAAGGAATGATAGTCAAGAGCCAGCCGCGAACCGGTTTCCCGACACGGGAAAACGCACACAAGCAGGGGACGCATCCGAATTATCCGCTGGTCGTTTTGATCAACGGCCAGTCGGCCAGCGCCTCGGAGATTGTCGCCGGCGCCCTCCAGGACGAGAAATTCAAGAGAGCGACTCTGGTGGGGACACAAACTTACGGCAAGGGCAGTGTGCAGGTGGTTACGCCTTATACCGGGGGCGATTCGCAGTTGAAATACACGATGGCCTACTATCACCTTCCGAGCGGCCGGCGGGTGAAGAACCGCTACAAGATGGAAAAGGCCGGCCGCAAAGACTGGGGGATCAAGCCGGATATTGAGGTGGAGCTGAACATGAACGAACTGAGGAAAATGATCGATGTTCAGCGAGCCAACGAAGTCCTTGCCAAAGCCGATCACGACGCGGACAAACCTCTCAAGCGTCATTCGCTGCAGGAGACGCTGCTGGCCGACAAGCAGCTTGCCGTTGCGCTTCTGGCGGTAAAGAGCAAGATGATTCAGGCGGGGCGCATGGTGAAGTTCATCGAAGACCGGGATGCGTCGATGACCAAAAAGGTGGCGGCGACGCGATAAGCTATTTACCCCGGGCACGAGTCAAACAGAAGGGAAGAGCATTGACGCAAAAGAGCGGTATTGGAAAATTCGAGCAACAGCGGCTGGAGAAAGTCGCCCGTTTGCGTGAAATGGGGATAGACGGTTACGGGGGCAGATTCGACGGCGCCGAGGCGACCGTTGACGTCAGGGGGCGGTTCGACAAGGACAAGGAAGGCCAGCGCGCATGCTGCGCCGGCAGGATTGTGCTGTTGAGGGATATCGGCAAGCTGATTTTCATTACGCTTCGCGACTGGCGCGGGACCATTCAGTTGGGGCTGAGCAAGAAGCTGTTAAGCGAGCAGTGGGAGCTTGTCAAACTGCTCGACCTGGGCGATCTGATCGGCGCCGACGGCCGGTTGGGCATGACAAGGACCGGCGAGATCACTATCTGGGCCGAGTCGATCACCATGCTGAGCAAAGCCACCCTGCCGCCACCCGACAAGCACGGCAGTCTTGTCGATATAGACCGCCGCTACAGGCAAAGGTATGTCGATCTGTGGGCCAATCCGGAGGTGATGGAGCGGTTCCGCAAACGAAGCGAGATGGTCGCCTCGATTCGCCGCTTCCTCGAAGAGCGGGGGTTTTATGAAGTCGAAACCCCCATGATGCAGACCATTGCAGGCGGCGCGGCGGCCAAGCCTTTTATTACGCATCACAACAGCCTCGACATGGATATGTACCTTCGTATCGCCCCGGAGCTGTTCCTCAAGAGGCTCCTTGTCGGCGGCATGGAGAAGGTCTTCGAGATCAACCGCAACTTCCGCAACGAGGGCCTCAGCACCCGCCACAATCCCGAGTTTACCATGTTGGAACTGTACCAGGCATACGCCGATTATAACGTCATGATGGATATCACCGAGGAGCTTATCGGCGCACTGGTCGAAGAGCACTGCGACGGGCCCCGGATACAGTTCGGCGAGATGGTGGTTGATTACACGCGGCCGTGGCGGCGAAGCACTTATGCCGAATTGCTGAATGAATATGCCGACTGCGACATTGACGATTTGGGCGCGGTTCGTGCAAAGGCCGGCCAACTCGGACTAAACGAAGCAAACATGGACGATGTGGTTGTGATTAACGAAGTCTTCGAAGCGACGGTTGAAGACAGGCTCATTAATCCGACTTTTGTGATTGATTATCCGACGGCGCTCTGTCCTTTGACCAGGCAAAGCAAGGCCGACCCGCGATACGCCGAGCGGTTCGAGCTGTTTATCGGCACGATGGAAATCGCCAACGCCTACACCGAGCTCAACGATCCCGCCGTTCAGGAAGCCAACTTCAGAATTCAGCTTCGCGGCCAGGAAGAAACGATGGCGACGATGGACGAAGACTTCATCACGGCGCTGAAATACGGCATGCCGCCGGCCGGCGGTCTGGGCATAGGCATAGACAGGCTCATCATGC
>QNBS01000336.1 GCA_003644175.1 Planctomycetota bacterium
ATATAGCGGACGCCCTCTGCACTGAACAGTGTCTCGCAGGCGCGCCCGCAAAATCGCAGCAGCCGGCAGTCATCACCGCTCACACCGGCAAGCAGCCGCCCTTGTCCGTCGATCGCCATCGCAAAGACATGCTCATTCGTCAACGGTTCGGCCGCATTAGGGTCCTCAGAGGCCTTTTGCTTCATTTCCTCCCAACCGGCGGGATAGAGCCGCTTCGCCTTGCCGCACGCATACTTAATGATCTCACCGTTCGGGCTTGTACCCAGATACACGGCGCCGGCGCAATCGGCAACGATCGTGTTGATCGCCCAGACATCGTCCAGATAATCACCCAAATCCATTCGCCGCGTCGCTCGCGACAGTGTGATCGTACCTTCCGAACTGATGGTCGTCTTGTCCGTCTCGCCCTTCAAAAGAACGCCCGCCGCGCCGTGGCGAGTAATCGTGCTTGACACTCCCGAACACGCCGCGGCGCAGATCATCAAAACAAGCAATCCCCCAAAAACTCTTTTTCCGGCAAATACACGTCTCATCGAGTATCCTTTGTGCAAATCACTGTTCCACCGTTATCTTTATCCGTTGGCTTCCCACAACAACCAGCCCAACATCCATACTATTGGCGACCCATTGCTCGTATTTCTTCGTGGGTATCGTTCGCTTTTCATCGCTGAGCAGAAGCGCTTTTGTCGCCGGCAGATGCGGCAACTCGGACCGCTTGATCACCACGCCGGCCGAAGGCAGGGCCATCACAATATAAAGGCGATCCCGTTTGATCGACAGAAGATCGCCGAGCGTCTTGACCAGCGTCGGCGCGTCATAGGCCATAAACTTATAGGAGGCCGTCTTGCGAATGAACTTCTCATAATCATAGCCGCCGGCGATCGTAATCTCATAACCGCCCGGCGCCGGATCACGCGGGATAGTGATATCGATCCGCTCTAACGACAGTTCTGAAAGATAAGACTGCAACAGCACCGAAGCAGTTATCGTCTCGCCCGGTTTCACCGAACTGTCGCTAATGTTCACCGTCCGGATGACCGCCCGGCTGTTGTCCGGCGTGATCTTGATATCGAAGGCCAGATCCTTTATCTCAATCTGCTCGTACGGGTTGGTGAGCAGCAACCCGGCGATACTGAGAGCCTCCGAGGCAATTTCGCCGTACCGCCGGCCCGAAGATATGTTTTCAAATGCAATCTCCCCATAGCCTGCGATATCGACATATCCTTTGTACCTGAGCGTATGCTCCGGCGGCAATGACCCGTGCATCGAAATCGCCGCAATTATCGCCGACTGCAGCATCATCGGCGTACGAAGACGATCCACCGCAAGGCGGCAATTATAGACCCGCTGCCGGGGATCATTATAACGGTCCACGCTCATCCGCAGCCCGATCGTTTTCGCCTCTGCATCGATATCGCCGTACACACCGGTCGCCTCGTCAAAGCGAATCGCGCCTTTGATCGCGCCCGGAGTCGTAAGCTTCGCTGCGTACATTCTACCGGGAATGACCGCATGAACGATCCCGCCGCCCATAGGCAGGTCCGTCGGTCCGATGCCGGTAAAATTATGCCCGAATGCGTAAACCTTATTGCCCACTACCTCCGTAATCGTTCCCGTCGGCGCCATGGAAATATCGCCGCTGACCAGGGGAATCGAAAGCACGCCGCCGGGTTTGTATTCGACCGGCTCGGCCGCCTCATCCGCCTGCGCCGTGTTGCCTGTCGCTATGGGAGTCATCCCCATCGCCGCAAACTGCGCCGCCAGTTCTTTGCATACCGATTGCGGAAGCGACGTGACGACAGGCAGTTTGCAGTCCTGCTCGATTGCATGGAACTGTTGGTCAATGTCGGCAAAAGCAATCGGCTGTGAAAAATCGATACCCCGCCACACATCTTTGGCCCCGGAACCGTCCCGGCCGGCGGCGGTGCCGATTTTGAGCATATCCTCAATAGGGGTTACCAGATAGAGAGGGTCCTTTGAGCCGTCCCAGCCGGCGGCAAGGGCGCCGGCCATCCGGCCGTCGATGTATACCGGGGACCCGCTGCAGCCGTGAATCGTACCGGCGTGAATGAAACGCTCATCCGTGCCCACAACCAGAATCGCATCGCGATTGGGCCGGAAGTTCCTGACAATGCTAAGTATCTTTAACGGAAATTTCTCGATATCATTACCCTTCAAGACCGTCAGGCAATACGCATCCATGTCCGTTCGGACCTCATCCAGCCCGATGTAACGGCGCCGGTCTAATTCCGCCCCGGCGACACACGCCGATAGCAATACGAGGACAAGGCCCGATAATATCATGGCTGACGTGCTGCTTCTGTCATGTTGAAATAGTGCAAGCATACGGTTTTCCTGTTTTTGTGCCCTTGTACGCGGATTGCTCCGGGCCTGTGCGGTTTTCCTGATCGTAATCTCTAAATTTTAGGTTTATCATAGAACTATTGCAAGGTAAAAGCTTTACACATACGTGGAATATAGTATATTCTAAATCGGACATTACACGGCGCTTGTGTACTTCGGAATATGAAAAAGCACAAAGATTGATGACTTTTTTGAGAGATATGTAAATGGATGCTGAACATCGTCATGAACTAAAAACTAACGAACTGGCCGACTGGATTGGGCATTTTCCCGATTTTTGCCGTGAAAACGCCAAAACGATCATTGGGGTGGGTCTTATAATCGCCGCAGCCGTTGTATTCCTTTACGGGCGCAGGGTGCGCACAAAGTCGCGGTTCGAGCAGGAGGCTCAGGCCATTTCGCTTATTAAAAGGCTCGATTACAACAAAATCGCAACGATACAGGGCCGGCAAGAGAATAATACCGTTGCGGCCGGTTCGATACGGCGCAGCGCCGAATCGCTGGAAATGGCCGCCGCCGAAGCGAAATCTCCCCACGTCGCCGCCCTGTTGCTGATCAAGCAGGGCGACGCCATCCGCACCGATCTGCACTACAGGGCACAGGAGGTCGATGCCGATGTTATCGGAAACCAGATCAAAAACGCACGCAAAGCTTATGACAAAGCCCTCATCCTGGCCCAGGGCAACAATACCCTCGTGGCCATGGCAAACTTCGGCTTGGGAATGTGCGCCGAGGAAATCGGCGACTACACCAAGGCCGGGAAAATCTACAACTCCATCATCGCCAACGCCGAATTCGCAGGAACCGTCCTGCCGCGACAGGCTCAGGACAGGCTGGATAAC
>QNBS01000337.1 GCA_003644175.1 Planctomycetota bacterium
CGAAAAGGGCGCCCCCGATGCGGATGAACTGATTGCTTTTCTTTCTGATGACCGCGGTATAAAGTCTGATGCGTTCAGGGATTATCTTTATCTTCGTTTCGGTGCTGAGGCGGTCGGTCACCTGTTGACCGTCAGTTCGAGTCTGGACAGCATGGTTGTGGGTGAATCACAGATAATCGCACAGGTCAAGGAAAGCTATGCGCTTGCGTGCAGCATCAAAAGCGCGGGCAAAATTCTAAACAGGCTCTTTCATACGGCTTTCGTTACGAGCAAGGAGATATATTCCAGCACCACGATAGCGAACCGTCGTGTGAGCGTCGCCGGTGTCGCGGTGGATCTGGCCAGGCAGCTTTTCGGCGAGATTCCTTCGGCAAAGGTAGTTGTTATCGGCGCCGGTGAGATGGGTGAATTGTTGGTGGAACATTTCAAGCATGTCAAATGCCGCAATATATTCGTTGTGAACCGCTCGTTTCAGCGGGCGGTTGACCTGGCGGAGGCGCATGATATCCATGCCGACAAGTGGGACAGCCTCGAGGGTCATCTGTCCGATGCCGATATTGTTGTTGCATCGGCGGGTGGACAGGACTATTTGTTCAGGAAGGATACCTTCCGAAAAGTTCTCAGGAAACGCCGCAAAGGCGCCGTCCTGATCATTGATATCGCTGTGCCGCGGAATTTCGAACCGGCTGTCAATGAGATTGAAAACGTTTATCTCTACAGCGTGGACGACCTGGCGGACGTGGTCGCCCGGAATGTCAAGCTCCGTGAGGAGGAGGTGGATCAGGCGGTCGAAATAATCTGCGAGAAGACTGCCGATTTCATGGACTGGTGCAGTCTGCGTGAGATCGGTCCTCTTGTCGGACAGATGAAGGAACAGTTCGACCGGATCCGGCGTAATGAGACCGACCGTTTCTTTGTCGGTCCCAGGCGCCAGGCCGACTGCAGGGACGCGATGGAATCGATGGTCTCGCGTGTCGTCAACAAGCTTCTTCATTGTGTCATCAAGAACGTAAACGTTGTGGCGAAAGAGCACGGTCCCGACAAGGCGGCGAAACTGGCAGGTGATATCGTCGCCCAGGCGCGGCAGATCGCCGAAGAAAACCGAACGGAAAATGGTGGATGACTATGGGCGATGACAGGAAGACAAATCAGATTTTGCGGTTGTTGTTCTGGGAAAGTACGATCCGGTGCAATCTCAGTTGTGCGCACTGTCGCAGGATCGACGACAACGATACGGCGTGTCAGGACTTGACGACTGTCCAGGCCAAAAGGCTCATCGACCAGTTAGCCGACGTCGGCGCCGAACAGCCCTTTATGCCCATACTGGTTTTCTCGGGCGGCGAGCCGCTGTGCAGAGAGGACCTGTTCGAACTTGTCGGTTATGCGCGATCTCTTGACATCCGTGCGGCGCTTGCAACCAACGGAACATTAGTCGATTCGGCAACGGCGCGACGGATCAAGGACAGCGACATAGCCCGTGTGTCTGTGAGTCTTGACGGCGCCACCGCCGATATTCACGATAAACTGCGACAACTGCAAGGGTCTTTCGACCAGGCGCTGGCGGGTATAAAATGTCTTGGCGCAGAAGAGGTTCCCTTCCAGATAAACATTACACTGACGAAAAACAACGCCCATCAGATCGAAGACATTTACGAATTGTCGAAATCTCTGGGCGCCGTCGCGGTGCATATCTTCATGCTTGTTCCGGTGGGATGCGGACAGGTGCTCGCCGAGACCGACATGCTCAGCCCCGAGCAGTACGAGGACATGCTGGTCAAGATCTGTCGGCTCGATGCACGCGGCGAGATTGAGATCAAGGTTACATGCGGCCCGCATTATGAGCGGGTGTTGAGACAAAGAGGGCTCCACCAGACGCTTCGCGCCGGCGGCGGTCCGCACGGCGCCGCGCCGGGCGCACATCCGCATGGCGAGCCGACGCGCGGCTGTCTGGCCGGGATGGGTGTGATATTCGTCGCCCACCAGGGCGATGTTTTCCCTTGCGGATATCTGCCGGTTAAGTGCGGCAATGTCATGCAGGAGGGATTGAAAGATATATGGTACAACAGCGCCGACTTGGCGCGCATGAGGGATACAGACGCCCTGGAGGGCAAATGCGGCTATTGCGGCTACCGCCGGATTTGCAGCGGCTGCCGCGCAAGAGCGTTTTCGGTCAATGGAAACTATATGGCCGAAGAACCCTTCTGTGCTTATGTGCCCCCTGAAGCAAATGTGTGATTTGAGATTTCAGATTTGATATCTCAGATTTGTGATTTGAAATGAGACTAAAAGGCTCTAACAAAACCGGCGTTGTCATTCCGAGCGAAGCGCAGCGGAGTCGAGGAATCTGTTAAAACAGCTCCGCGAAGCGGTTCCTTATTATCCGGTTGGGTTTTGTTAGAGTGCCTAAAGCTATTAATTTCTGCAAATTATATTGAACGAGGTTTTGTATGATCAACGTAAGTAAGCTGTATTGTGAGGAAGTTACACCGGGCGACTGGCTGCGTTACGGTATGAAAGGCTCGGGCGAAAGACCGGGCGAGTCCGTTCCCGAAAAGGCCTCCGAAAGACGCCCGATCGTGGTGTGGAACATCACGCGAAACTGCAATCTCAAGTGTGTGCACTGTTACAACGACAGCGGCACGGGCAAGGCGTGCAACGACGCGACTACACCGGAGGCCAGGGCCGTGATTGACGATCTGGCCCGGTTCGGCGTGCCGTCGGTGCTGTTTTCCGGCGGGGAGCCGCTAATGCGGCATGATCTGTTTGAGTTGATCGGCTATGCCGGCGACAAGGGTCTGCGCACCGTTATCTCGACCAACGGTACGCTTATCAGCAAGGAGGCGGCAAAGACAATCAAGGATCGGGGCGTGTCGTACGTGGGCATCAGCCTGGACGGTGTCGGCGAGATCAACGACAAATTCCGCGGCGTCGACGGCGCATTCGCCAGGGCGGTGGAAGGTATAAAGAATTGCCAGGACGCAGGTGTGCGAATTGGATTGCGGCTTACGCTTACAAAACGAAACGTCGAAGACTTAGCGGCGCTGTTTGATTTCTTCGACGCCAACAATATCGAACGCGCCTGCTTCTACCATCTCGTTCCCAGCGGACGCGGCGAGGGCATCTCCGGCGAGGACCTGACCCATGCCCAGAGCAGAGACGCCATCGAGATGATCATGGCA
>QNBS01000338.1 GCA_003644175.1 Planctomycetota bacterium
GCCGCAACTTCCTTAGCCATCAATTACCCTCAAAACAAAAACTGACATCCACCACAGTCAATAAAAATACTAAACACCAACTGTCAAATCTTCTCGATTTGCCAATACTCGATATCCAATGGGGTGCTGCGGCCGAAGATCGTTACGATCACCTGAACCACGCCGCGCTCCGTATCGATCGAATCCACCACGCCCTCGAAATTCTCAAATGCCCCGTCCCGAATCTTCACGACGTCGCCCTTGGCGAACTCGACTTTGATATTCGGCGTATCTTCGGGTTTTTCCGCCTCCTTGAGCATCTTGGCGACATCCGTGTCGCGCATCGCCGTCGGAACACCCTCGGTTCCGATAAAATCGCCTACGCCTAAGGTTTCCTTGATAATAAACCACGCATCATCCGGTATTTTCCCGTCCTCTTTCGGCTCCATCTCCATGAACACATAGCCGGGATAGAGTTTACGCTTCAAAACACGCTGCTTGCCGCCGCGGATGCGCTTGATCTGCTCCACCGGCACCATGATGCGCCCCACGCTTTTGACGCTTTCGACCTCCATCTTGCGCGAAAGCGATTCACGCACCTGTTCTTCCTTATTGGACGCCACTCGCAACACGTACCACTGCATGGTTATTATCCTGACTTACGGCAAATCCGCTCTTTACTCATAAAGCTTTAACACAAACTCAAACAGGCTGCGGAACACAAAGTCCACGCCAACCAGCATAGCGCCCATACTTAATACTACGCCGATAACGATTGTCGTCGACGCCACTATTTCCCGCCTGCTCGACCAACTCACCTTCTTAATCTCACCTTCGGCCGCGATCATAAAGTCGGCAATGTTCGGCTTGTTCACAAGCCAGAAAAGCAGAAGCGCGATTGCAGCACAAACACCCGAAGGAACCAATGTATAAAGCCAGATATTGTTCGTTCGCGAAAGCAGAATCTGGTAAAGCCGGTAACACCCGACGGCGGTGATCGTAAAACACGTCAGCCCGCTCCAAAGACGTGTATTGAACCCCTGGCCTCGCTTGTACATCTTAAATGACATCTTGCAATAGATCCCTGATTTGAACTTTTTTTCTCGGCAAAAACAAGCCAAACGAAAGCAGGCCAGGAGGGATTTGAACCCCCAACCTACGGTTTTGGAGACCGTTGCTCTGCCAATTGAGCTACTGGCCTACATCCGGCTACTTCCGCCTTATCTTGTGTACGGTGCGTTTTCGCTCCCTCTTGCAGAACTTCTTCAACTCAAACTTCGGAGTGCCGCCCTGAACATTCACCTCCGTACGGTAATTGCGATCACCGCATTCCTTGCACTCCAGCCAGACATGTTCACGCTTCTTCGACCTTGCCATTATAACCTCTCAAAAAAAACGCACCCCCCAAGTGTTTCAGGCTCAAGAGGCGAAAAAGGTGCTGTGGATAATCGCCACAGCACCCTGGATATACTCGTCGGGTTTACTCGATAATCTTTGTTACGACGCCGGCGCCGACGGTCCTTCCGCCTTCACGAATCGCAAAACGCAAACCGTCTTCCATCGCAATCTTCGATATGATCTCGACCTGCATCTCAATGTTGTCGCCCGGCATGCACATCTCAACCGCCTTGCCTTCGCGGCTGCGAATCTCCGTCACCGCACCCGTTACATCCGTCGTGCGGAAGAAAAACTGCGGACGGTAACCGCTAAAGAAAGGCGTATGGCGACCGCCTTCCTCTTTCGTCAGCACGTAAACTTCCGCAATAAACTTCGTATGCGGCGTAATCGACCCCGGAGCGGCCACAACCTGCCCTCGCTCCAACTCCTTCTTCTCGACGCCACGAAGCAACAGCCCCACGTTGTCGCCGGCCTGCCCTTCATTGAGCGTCTTATTGAACATCTCAACACCGGTGCAGGTCGTCTTCCTGACCTCATCGGCAAGACCGACAACCTCGACCGCATCGCCAACCTTGATCTGCCCACGCTCGACACGGCCGGTGCCGACCGTACCGCGACCTTTAATGCTGAAGACGTCCTCGACCGGCATCAGGAACGGAAGGTCGACTAAACGCTCCGGAACCGGAATATAGTCGTCAACCGCAGCCATCAATTCGTCGATGCTCTTGCAGGCCTCGTCGTCGGCGCCCTCCGACTCCATCGCCGCAAGAGCCGAACCCTTGATGATCGGAATCTCGTCGCCGGGAAAATCGTACTTGTCAAGAAGCTCTCTAAGCTCCATCTCAACCAACTCCAGAAGCTCGGGATCGTCAACCTGATCGACCTTGTTAAGGTAGACCACCATCCGCGGAACGTTTACCTGACGAGCAAGAAGGATATGCTCGCGAGTCTGAGGCATCGGACCGTCGCTGGCGGCAACGACCAAAATCGCACCGTCCATCTGGGCGGCGCCGGTAATCATGTTCTTGACATAGTCGGCATGACCCGGACAATCCACATGGGCGTAGTGACGATTCTCCGTCTCGTACTCCACATGAGCCGTGTTAATCGTAATGCCGCGCTCCTTCTCTTCGGGAGCATTGTCAATATCATCGAACTTCTTGACATTACCCGAACCCGCCTTCTGAGCGAGGCGCATTGTAATCGCCGCCGTCAGAGTCGTCTTGCCGTGGTCGATATGACCGATCGTTCCAATGTTCACGTGCGGTTTCGTTCGCTCAAATACAGCCTTAGCCATCTGTCAATAACCTCCTGATATTTTCGCTTTCAAGTTTCTGCAATCGTTTTTGAAAACCTCAAAAACCTCTGAGACAATATTTCATATTCAGCCAATCTCAAACGCCGCAATGTTGTCATTTAGCTGCTGATGGGATTTGAACCCATGACCCCGTCCTTACCAAGGACGTGCTCTACCACTGAGCTACAGCAGCGTTTAACTCAACACTATCTCCAAAAGCCCGGCGGCGGTTAATACGCCGCCGCGGGGCATCAATCTTCTTTGCCTGGACTGAAAATTTGCAGGGATTCTGTGCCATTAGCCCCTTTGCAAACGAAAGAGTATATAGAGCGTATGCCCCGGATGTAAACAAAAAAAACCAAAAAAAATTAAAAAATTTAAAAAAAAATGATAATTTTCCTGCCCCCTCACGTTTTCCGACTAATCTCATCCGGGAAATTACCTTCCCCCCCTGCCTTAATCGCCATTCGCCATTCGCCCCAAACTCCCCCGGCGCCCAAAACC
>QNBS01000339.1 GCA_003644175.1 Planctomycetota bacterium
CCCGCCGACCGATTCATCATTCGACGGCTCAGTCCCGCCAACACCATCGGCGGGGGCATGATCGTCGAGGCGATTGAGCAGCGCATCAAACGCAGCAGGCCCGAACTGCTCACAGAAGCAAAGGCCCGCGCCGACGCCGCCGAAAGCGAGATTGACTTCCTCGAATACTGCATCAAGACCACACCCGACGGCGCAGCTGCACAGCAGCCGCTGTCCCTCCGCGCCAAGATCCTGCCCGAGCGCCTCGCAATGCTCATTGACGGACTCATCGATTCGGGCAAGGTTCTCGCTCTGTCCGGCAATCTCTTCATCCACACCGCCACCGCTAAGCACCTTGAGCAAACGCTTGCCGATCTGGTCGGCCAATACCACAGCGAAAATCCGCAGAGTCCCGGCATCGGCGCCGAGCAGTTGCACCAGGTATCGGGTCTTGCAAAGAACGTCTATGACGGCGTTGTGCAATTGATGCTCTCGGCGGAGAAACTTGTGCAGCGAAAATCGTGTCTTGCGCTTCCCGAGCATCGCGAAGATTTCGAACCCGCCCAGCGCAGCCGGCTCGATGCGGTCGAATCGCTCTTTAAGCAGCGCCTCTTTAATCCGCCGAATATCGACGATATCGTCGCCCAGACCGGCATTTCCGCAGACGAGGTGCAAACGACCCTGCACATCCTGACCGAGCAGCAGACCCTCGCCCGCGTCGATCGGAAGATTCTGTTCCACCGCAATGCGATCTCCGAAGCTGCGCGTCGGCTCAAAGCGCATATCGAAAAGGAAGGCATGCTCGAAAGCGTACAATTCAAGTACCTGCTCGACACAACCCGCAAATACGCCATCCCGCTGCTGGACTACATGGACAAGATCGGAGTAACGACGCGTCGCGGCAACACAAGATACTTAAAAAGCAGGTAAGCACCACCTGCCGCTTGCATTCGCAGCCCGAAGCGGTTAGAATGTGCTTGTAAAGGATTGTTTTGATTTAAGGAAGACTCGCATGGTATGAGTCCAATGAAAAAGATATTGAGTGTAATTGTTGTGGCGGCAGCAGTAGCCTTTTGCGGTTGTCGAAAGGATGAAAAGGCAGGCGTTGTCGATCAGAATGGGCCGGCGGTTGCGATCGGCGGCGAGAGTTGGCCGATATTTCGCGGCAGTCGGAACCTTTTGGGGGTGGCGCAGGGGCAGTTGCCGGATAAGCTTTGGCTTGTGTGGAAGTTCAAGACGGACGATGCGGTTATATCTTCGGCGGTAATTGACGGCGGGGTCGTTTATGTCGGCTCCGATGACGGCAGTGTTTACGCCATCGACGCCAAGAGCGGCAAAAAAGTCTGGTCGTACGAGACCGACGACGCTATCGAAGCGCCGCCGACGGTGGTTGACGGTACGGTCTATGTCGGCTCGCACGACACGTTTTTCTATGCCCTCGACGCCAAGACCGGCTCGCTCAGATGGAGGCACGAAACCGACGCCGAGATAGTCGGCGCCGCGAACTGGACGAAGTCGCCCGACGGCAAAGAGACCTGGATACTCGTCGGCAGCCACGATTACAATCTGTACTGTCTAAACTCCGCCGACGGCAGAGTCGTCTGGACCTATGAAAGCGACAACTTCATAAACGGCTCGCCCGCTCTCGATGACGGGACAACGGTCTTCGGCGGCTGCGACGCGCTGATTCATGTCGTGTCGCCGGCAGACGGCGCGCGGGCGGGTGAGGTCGATACGGGGTCGTACATTGCGGCCTCGGCGGCGATTCTGGATCAGCGCGTATACGTGGGAAACTACGATAACGTCTTCATGTGCGTCGATCTTGCGGCGGGCAAAGTCGCATGGGAATACACCGAAAGCGACGATGCGTATTTTTCGTCCCCGGCGATAGGCGACAACGTCGTCATTGTCGGCGGACGGGACGATCGTCTGCATTGCATATCCCGCGACGACGGCAAACAGGTCTGGACGTTCAAGACAAACGGCGCTGTCGACAGCTCGCCGGTCATCTGCGGCGACAAGGTGGTCTTCGGCGGCGCCGACGGCAGGCTGTACGTCGTTACACTCGCCGAAGGCAAGCGCCTCTGGTCGTATGAGACCGGGCAGGCGATAACCTCGTCGCCGGCGGTGGCGGCGGGCCTGGTGGTAGTCGGCTGCAACGACGGCTATGTCTATGCCTTTGGCCAAAAGCCTTAGATTGTATATTGTAGATTGTATATTGTAGATTTTATATTAAGACAGTCTAACAAAACCCAACCCGAGAATAAGGAACCGCTTCGCGGAGTTGTCATAATAGATTTCTCGACTTCGCTCGGAATGACAGTGGGCGGTACGGTGGTGTCAATGACGAAAAGACCCGGCAGAATGGGGCGTGAGAAAAGGACTATGGCCGTTATGGTCGGGATATTCTGCGCCGACAAGCACGATACCGGCAAGGGTGAGTTGTGTTCGGACTGCCGGGCGCTTCTGGATTATGCAAACACGCGTCTTGACAAGTGTCCGTTCGGTGCCGACAAGGGGCCTTGCGCCAAGTGTGAGATTCACTGCTACAAGCCCGATATGCGCGACAGGGTCCGTGCGGTGATGGCTTACGCCGGCCCGAGAATGATGAAAAAGCATCCGGTCCTGGCGGTAAAACATCTGCTCGACGGTCGAAGAGGCAAATGCAAATAATCACCGCTGTTTGCATGACCTGTTGTGCTTCGCTCAACCCTCCAGAGGCCCTCCTTCGGTCCGCCTGCGGCGGATAAACTCATAAACTCCCTTCGGGATTTCGCTTCGCTCAACCCTCCAGAGGCGGATTTCGCTTCGCTCAACCCTCCAGAGGCGGATTTCGCTTCGCTCAACTTTGGCGGAACTTGTTTAGCATTACACCGGCCCGTACCGCCAGGAGGACGAGGTAGTCCAGATCGGTTAGGCTAAAGTGCGTGCGGTCGGTGGCGTTGTCGACGTAGATTACTCCGTGGCAGCCGGCGTCGCTTTCGACGGATGCGATCAATCCCGAACGGATGCGCTCGTATTGTCTGTCCTTGGGCAGCAGGGGAATGAGTGTATACTCGGCCCGGTTCATGGCGTCGATAATCATCCTGCCGAATATCAGTTCGTCGAGTTTGACGTCCTGGCCGGTGCGCTTGCGGCCGGAGATATGGGTCAGCTCGCCCGTCGTTGCGATTCGCAGCCCGATCCAGGTGTGAAACG
>QNBS01000340.1 GCA_003644175.1 Planctomycetota bacterium
AAAGGCGTCTTGCGAGAGATTCTGCGATCCTGGCGAAGCTCTTGTCGGGCGGCGTTGTGATTGTTGACGAATTGAGTTTTGACGCGCCTAAGACGAAGGATTTTTCGCAGGTTCTGGGCAATTTGAAGATTGATCGCGGTTGTCTTGTGGCGATCAATGAGAGTAACGAGAATCTTTACAAGTCGGCCAGGAACATTCCAAAAGTGGATGTAACGACAGTGGTGGACTTGAATGCGGGCGATATCTGTAACCGGCAGAAAATGCTGTTTACCAAAGACGCATTTTTGTCGCTGATAAACCGGGACAAGGACAGTAGTTCATAGCTTTAATAGATTAGGTGTCTGTTGTGGATGACTATAACATAATAATCAAGCCTTTGGTTACGGAGCAGGGGATGCATTTCGCCAATACGAGGAATGCGTATTGCTTTGAAGTGAACCGGGGCGCCAATAAGATTCAGATTAGAAATGCCGTTGAGAGACTGTATAACGTCAAGGTGCTTAATGTGCGTACGGCCAACTACCTGGGCAAGCCCCGCCGTCGCGGGCGGCATTTTGGCAGGACGCCCAACTGGAAAAAAGCGATAGTTGTGCTGCACGAGGAATATCATATCGACCTTTTCTGATTGTAGATTGTAGATTTGAGATTTGAGATTTGAGATTGTAGATTGCTGACTGGATCAGCGATAGATAATGCTTAGTGGGAAGTGTATTATGGCGATTAGAATTTACAAACCGACAAGTCCGGGCCGGCGAAACGCCTCGGTGATTGACTATAACGCTGAGTTGACGACGACAAAGCCCGAGAAGTCGCTGTGCAAACGCATCAAGAAAAACGGCGGCAGGAACCACCACGGAAAGACTACGGTTCGTTTCAGGGGCGGTGGGGCAAGGCGTATTTACCGGATCATCGATTTCAAACGGAATAAGGATGGAGTTCCCGCCAGGGTCGCGTCGATTGAATATGATCCGAACCGCAACTGTTTTATTTCGCTGCTGCATTATGCCGACGGCGAGAAACGGTATATCCTTTCGCCGGCGGGCATTAAGGTCGGCGAGATTCTGGAGAGCGGACAGAGGGTGGAGCCGAAGGCGGGCAATGCCATGCCGCTTTCTTCGATTCCGGTCGGTGTTGAGGTGCACAACATTGAGATGACTGCCGGTCAGGGCGGCAAGCTGGTTCGCAGCGCCGGCGGTTCGGCGCGGCTGATGGCCCGTGAGGGCAATTGGGCGACGATTATTCTGCCCAGCGGCGAAATGCGAATGGTCCGGTGCGAATGCCGGGCGACAATCGGCACGTTGAGCAACTCGGACTATCAGAATGTCAAGATAGGCAAAGCCGGACGAAACCGCCACCGGGGTCGCCGACCTCACGTTCGGGGCAAGGCGATGAACCCTGTAGCTCATCCGCTGGGCGGAGGCGAAGGACGAAGCAACGGCGGACGACATCCCTGTTCGCCGACGGGAGTGCCGGCCAAAGGCGGCAAAACGAGAAATCCGCGAAACCGGAACAACAAGCGGATCATTCGCAGGAGAAAGAATAACAGAGGCATGCAGTTGGTGATTTGATGTGGAAAAGTCTTGGAGAGAATTGGCGGATACACGGGAAATTTGATCATAAGCTTGAAGGTTTAGAATGGGACGATCTCAGAAAAAGGGACCCTTTGTCGACGAGAAGCTGTATCTGAAGGTGTCCAGGCAGACTGACCAGGGTACGCGGGATCCGATTAAGACGTGGGCCAGGAGCTGCACGATAATACCGGAATTTGTGGGCTTTACGTTCCTTGTTCACAACGGCAAGATATTCAACAAGGTTTTTGTAACCGAGGACATGGTTGGCCATAAGCTGGGCGAGTTTTCGCTGACGCGTATATTCAAGGGACACTCCGGCGGCAAAGGCAGAAAATAGGCCCTTACAAATGAAATTGAGCGAAAAATGGTCGGAAATCCGAAGCACAAAATCCTAAACTCTAAACAAATACGAATTACCAAAATACTAAATTCAAAACACCTCCGGCGTGGTCGCCAATGGGGTTTTTGATTTGGAGCATTTTGATTTAGGATTTGTTTCGGATTTAGATATTCGGATTTCGAGTTTCCGGCTTAGCCGGGTTAGGATGTTAAGGTTTAGAGATGCTGAGCGGCGCCAGATTAAAAGAGGTTTGTAAAGAACTCGATGTGAGTATCGAGCATCTTGCCGGGTATGTGGCTCGCGGCGGTTTGAGTCGTCGCCGGGCAGTCGGCGCAATAAGAAACTGGACGAAAGGCTTGTACAAGCCAATGCCGACGAACGAAGATGTCGAGCGTTTGGCAAGCGGCCTGGGTGTGGATGCCGGTGAGATATCCCAGTGGCGTGCTTCCTGGCGGTATGCACCCACGGCGCCGCGCAAGGCCAGGCTGGTTGCTCAACTCATCGCAGGCCGGCCGGTGCAGGATGCGCTGGATGTTCTTAAGTTCGAACACAAACGCGCTGCAAGGATGTTTGAGAAGGTTCTCAAAAGCGCCGTTGCCAACGCCGACGAGGCGGAAGCCGATGTCGAGAACCTGTATGTAAGTGAATCGCGTGTTGACGGCGCCGGCCGGCGCATCGGGACCAAGAGTTGGATCGCAAAAGACCGCGGGCGAGCGCATCCGATTCGAAAAGAGGCCAGCCATTTACACGTTGCAGTTGCTGAAGAATAGTATAATAAACCGAATTCAGAGGTTTTAAGAACGGGCTATCTATGGGTCAAAAAACATCGCCAATCGGATTCAGGACGGGAATCACGTTGGGCTGGAAGAGTACATGGTTTGCTCCAAAGGCCAATTACGGTGAATTTCTGATCGAGGACTGGAAGATTCGTAAGTATGTCGACCACAAGTTCAACCGGCAGCCGCCGTATTCTGCGGTTTCGCGGGTCGAGATAGCGCGTACTCGCAATGAGGTCAAGGTTACGCTTCATACCGCCCGTCCGGGTATGGTGATCGGCCCTCGCGGCGCCGAGGTGGAGAACC
Organism: Planctomycetota bacterium; assembly: GCA_003644175.1. Classification (GTDB taxonomy): domain Bacteria; phylum Planctomycetota; class Phycisphaerae; order Sedimentisphaerales; family Anaerohalosphaeraceae; genus B28-G16. The sequence continues at coordinate 2,994 of QNBS01000340.1, forward strand.
TCAAGGATGAACTCGAAAATCTTGTGGATCGCAAGATTAACGTAAACGTTATAGAGATCAAGGAGCCGTCGCTGGATGCTCAGCTTGTCGCCGAAGGCATAGCCGAGCAACTCAAGAGGCGGGCCTCGTATCGGCGTGCGATGAAGACTCAGTGTGAAAACGTCATGAACGCCGGCGCC
>QNBS01000341.1 GCA_003644175.1 Planctomycetota bacterium
CCAGAATAAAACAGCCTCCGCCGAAGGCGGTTTCCTGTTTTTTCCACACATGGCTAAAATGTTACGAGAAAAGGTAAGGAAGTTATGGGTTTGAAGGAAAAGTCTCTTGCCGAAATCACTGTAAAAGCCGTTGTTCTGGGCGTGCTGCTGTCGATGGTTCTGGCGGCGGCCAACGCTTATCTGGGTCTTTTTGCGGGGATGACGGTTTCGGCGTCGATCCCGGCGGCGGTAATTTCGATGGGCCTGCTGCGTTTGTTCAAGAAGCACAATCTCCTCGAAAACAATATCGTCCAGACCGCCGCTTCGGCGGGCGAGTCGTTGGCGGCCGGTGTGATCTTTACGCTGCCGGCGCTGGTGATCTTAGGCTACTGGGATGACTTTGGCGGCAGGAACTTCTGGTGGATCACGATTATCGCCGCGTTCGGCGGATTGTTGGGTGTTCTGTTTACGATTCCGCTGAGGCGGTCGCTGATCGTCGAAGGCGAGTTACAATTTCCCGAGGGGATAGCCACAGCCGAAGTCCTGGAAACGGGCGAAGAAGGCGGCAAGGGCATCAGGATCATCGCAAAGGCCGCCGTTGTGGGCGCGCTGTTCAAAGTCGGGGCAAAAGGCATCGGCCTCTGGCCCGATGTTATTGAAAAGGCAAGAGGCATCAAAGGGTCGCTGTTTTATGGCGGCTCAAACCTCAGCCCTGCGTTGCTGTCGGTCGGCTACATTGTCGGCATTAACATCGCCGTGCTGATCTTCCTGGGCGGCGCCGCCAACTGGTACATCGCCATCCCCATCTGTTCGGGCACGCAGGAATGGGCCGTATATCCTCCGGAACATGAACTCGCCGGTCAACTCATGTCGGCTATAGATTATGGATACCATGTCTGGAAGTTCCAGACACGCTATATAGGCGTGGGCGCCATGCTGATCGGGGGGCTGTGGACGATTTTCAAGATGAGGGGTTCTCTCTTCAGCGGCGTCAGGAGCGGGCTTCATGCCTATCGATCCATGCCGGGCGGACAGCCTGAGATCGCAAGGACCGACAGGGACATGCCCATGAAATGGATTCTTATCCTGATCGTCGCTTCGATTGTCCCGCTGTTTCTGGTCTATCAGACATTTGTGAACAAGGTTTCCATTGCGCTGCCGATGGCGGTTGTCATGCTCATTGCCGGATTTCTCTTTTCGGCGGTTGCAGGCTACATGGCCGGTCTGGTGGGGTCGTCCAATAATCCGATTTCGGGTATTACGATTGCGACCATTGTTGTTGCGTCGCTTCTGTTGGTGCTGATGATGGGCGGAGACGCCAAAAACGGCCCGGCGGCGGCGATCATCATCGGCTCGGTGGTGTGTTGCGCTGCGGCGATCGCCGGCGACAATATGCAGGACCTCAAAGCCGGTCGAATCGTCGGCGCCACGCCGTGGAAACAGCAGGTAATGCAGATGGCCGGTACGCTGTCGGCGGCGGTCGTCATTGCGCCGACCCTGATGCTGCTGCACGCGGCATACGGTTTCAAGGGCCAGGAAGGCGCAGGCACGGATGCATTAGCGGCGGTGCAGGCCAACCTCATGGCGTCGGTTGCAAGAGGCGTCTTCAAGGGGGATATGCCCTGGAACTTTGCGTTCATCGGCATGGGCGTCGCCGGTTTGATCATCGCGCTGGATTTGCTGCTCGAAGCAAAGAAGAGCAACTTCCGCACGCCGGTGTTGGCCGTTGCAATAGGCTTCTATCTGCCGCTGGAACTGTCGGTTCCGATCTTCTTCGGCGGTCTCGTCGCCTGGGCGGTCAAGAGTTTCCGCAGGAAACTTGCGGCACGGTCGGAAGAAGTCGAAGGCTCCTCGCGTTCAGGGCTGCTGTTTGCCTCGGGGCTGATCACCGGCGAGGCGCTGATGGGGATCACGTTGGCGGCGCCCATCGTAATCCTCAAGCAGTACAAGATCGACCTGCCGTATATCGCCCATGTTACGGGGCATATCCTGCCGTTCGGAGGCATCCTGGGCACGGCCCTGTTGATCGGCGTGGCGGTGTGGCTGTATAATACCGCCCTGGATCGACAGAAAGTATAGGGTTTAGTTTGGAGTTCGTAGTTGGTAGTTCGTAGTTCATGGTTCATAGTGCATTTTTGCTTTTTGGGAGATTAAGATGGCGCGGAAGAAGATTACGGTTGTTGGGGCGGGCAATGTCGGCGCGACGACGGCGCATATTGCGGCGGGCAAAGACCTGGGCGATGTTGTTTTGATCGATATTATCGCCGGTTTCGGCGAGGGCAAAGCGCTTGATATGTCCGAATCCGCCGGGGTGTTCGCCTTTGCCGGGTCGGTTACCGGCTCGGTGGAATGGGAAGCGGCGGCCGGCAGCGATATCGTAATTATCACCAGCGGCCTGCCGCGAAAGCCCGGTATGAGCAGGGACGATCTGTTGGCTAAGAACGTCGCCATCGTCAAGAGCGTAAGCGTTCATGTCGCCCAAAACTGCCCCGATGCTTTTGTGATTGTCGTGTGCAACCCACTGGATGCGATGGTTTACACGGCGGCGAAGGTTACCGGCTTTGCAAAGAACAAAGTAATGGGGATGGCCGGCGCCCTGGATTCAGCGAGGTTTGCGTATTTCATTTCAGCCGAACTCGGCGTAAGCGTCGGCGATATAAGCGGCGTCCTGATGGGCGGACACGGCGACACGATGGTCCCGCTGCCGCGCTATACATCGGTAGCCGGGATTCCACTGACCGAGTTGATGGCCAAAGAAAAAATAGACGAACTGGTCGAAAGAACGCGTAAAGGCGGCATCGAGATAGTGAACCTCTTGGGATACAGCGCATATTACGCCCCGGCCGCAGGAGCGGTAAAGATGGCCGAAGCCATACTCAAAGACAAAAAATGCGTGATGAGCTGCTGTGCATACTGCGACAGCGAATACGGCACAGGCGGCGCATTTGTAGGCGTACCGGTCGTGTTGGGCGGCGCCGGCGTCGAGAAGATCATAGAGCTTGATCTAAACGAAGATGAAAAGAACGCATTAAAGGAGTCCGTCGAGCATGTCAAGAATCTCGTTGTCAAGGTCGATGAGTTGATTTAGGCGACAGTTATGCAAATAACATCAGGTACGAAACAACGGTGGGCGAGGAATATTGACGCATATTTTTTTGCCCAACGTGAGGGA
>QNBS01000342.1 GCA_003644175.1 Planctomycetota bacterium
CTCAATGCCCGGCATGATGGACACGGTCCTCAACCTCGGCCTAAACGACGAAGTCGTCGACGGAATAATCGAACGGACCGGAAACGCCCGCTTTGCTTACGATATCTATCGCCGCTTCATCGATATGTTCGGCGATGTGGTGATGGGCTGTCATCATGAGTATTTCGAGCACATCATCGACGCCGCCAAGAAGAAGGCCCGCGTCAAGGTCGATAACGAACTAAACGCCGACCAGCTAAGGGACGTCATCGCAAAGTACAAGGCCTGCTACAAGCGGCACGTCGGCAAGCTCTTCCCCCAGGACGGCCGCGAGCAGCTCACCCACGCCATCAACGCCGTCTTCGGCTCATGGAATGCCGCCAGGGCCGTCAAGTATCGCCGGCTAAACAACATCACCGGACTCCTCGGCACCGCGGTAAACGTCCAGGCTATGGTATTCGGAAATATGGGCGACGACTGCGGCACGGGGGTATGCTTTACACGGAACCCCAGCACCGGCGAGAAGGAGTTTTACGGCGAATTTTTGATGAACGCCCAGGGCGAAGATGTTGTTGCGGGTATCCGGACGCCGGTGCCGCTTAAGGAACTGAACAAGGTTATGCCCAAGGCTTACAGCCAACTGACGAGGCTGATGACGAGGCTCGAGAAACACTATACCGATATGCAGGATATGGAGTTTACGATCCAGGAGCGGAAGTTGTATATCCTGCAGACGCGGACGGGCAAGCGTACGGCCGAAGCCGCTGTGAAGATCGCGGTGGATATGGTTCGCGAAAAGCTCATTACGGCCAAGACCGCGGTTGGCCGTGTCGAGCCGGAGCAGATCGACCGGCTGCTTCACCCGCATTTTGACAGCAAGGCCAGGCGTAATGTCATCGCTGCCGGCCTGCCCGCCTCGCCGGGCGCCGCGGTGGGGCAGGTTGTCTTCGACGCCGATACCGCCGAAGAATGGCGCAATGCCAAGAAGAAGGTTATCCTCGTGCGGATCGAGACCAGTCCGGAAGATATCGGGGGGATGGACGCGGCGGTGGGCATCCTTACCGCTCGCGGCGGTATGACCTCTCATGCGGCGGTGGTTGCTCGCGGGATGGGCAAGTGCTGCGTGGCGGGTGTCAGCGATATTCACATCAATTATAAGGCAAAGCAGTTCAAGGTCGGCAAGCTGACCGTTAAAGAAGGCGACTTTATCAGTCTGGACGGTTCTCTGGGGCAGGTCATTGCAGGCCAGGTCCCGACGGTCGAGCCGAAACTGAGCGGCGATTTCGGCAGGTTTATGAAGATGTGCGACAAGTTCCGCAGACTGGGCGTTCGCACCAATGCCGATACGCCAGGCGACAGCGCACGGGCCCGCGATTTCGGGGCCGAGGGGATCGGCCTGTGTCGTACGGAGCATATGTTCTTCGAGGGCGACCGTATCTGGCCGGTTCGCGAGATGATCCTGGCTGCCGACGATTATGCGGTCATGATCGAGAAGCTCAACGCATCCGACAACGCCAAGGAACAGGCCGCAATCAGAAAAGAGTATGCAGTCGCCAGGAAGCAGTTCGAAGGGGCGCTCAAAAAACTGCTGCCGTATCAGCGGCGGGACTTTGTGGGGATATTCAAGGCGATGGCGGGGCTGCCGGTTACGGTTCGGCTGCTGGACCCGCCGCTGCATGAGTTTTTGCCGCAGGATGCAAAGAGCCAGGCCGAGATGGCAAAGCGTCTTAAGGTCAAGCCTGCACGGGTTAAGCATGAGGTTGAGAATCTGCATGAGTTTAACCCGATGTTGGGCCATCGCGGATGTCGGCTGGCGGTAACATATCCGGCGATTTACCGGATGCAGGCGCGTGCGATTATCGAGGCGGCTCTGCAGGTCAAAAAGGCCGGCATCCGCGTTTTGCCGGAGATTATGATACCGCTGATCGGCTCGGTCGAGGAACTGGCGTTTGTTAAGAAAGATATCCTGGACGAAATACAGCAGGTCTTTAAGGCTAAGAAGGCGAAGGTCAAGTTCCTTGTCGGCACGATGATCGAGGTGCCGCGGGCGGCGCTGACGGCCGATCAGGTCGCCGCAGAAGCGGAATTCTTCAGCTTCGGAACCAACGACCTGACCCAGATGACGATGGGCTTTAGCCGCGACGACGCGGGCAAGTTCCTGGGCGATTACGTCGCACACGGTATCTACAAGACCGACCCGTTCCAGGCGCTCGACCAGACGGGCGTAGGCAAGCTCGTAGAGATGGGCATTAAATTGGGCCGGAGCATAAACCCCGGGCTCAAGGTAGGCATCTGCGGCGAGCACGGAGGCGAACCGTCAAGCATAGATTTCTGCCACAGGGTCAACATGAACTACGTCTCATGCTCGCCGTTCCGCGTCCCGATAGCGAGACTTGCGGCGGCACAGGCGGCTATCCGGAACGGATAGTTGCGTTTGATCATGCTAAAGACCGTCTCGACTTGCCGCCTTTGGCCGTATCCCCGGATCGGGCTTTGAAACTGAAGAAGATTCAGGGAGAAGTATAAGCTTTGAGCTATTTCCAGCAATCAATTGAGCTGATGGAACAATACAAACCCCAATTGCTGCATCAATTCGAAAGATTTAGTTCTGTAGTGCAACTGTCGGAGTGGTCGGTGCTTAATAATTCAAATTCCATCAAGATCCCGGACTTTACCGCAGGCGCCTGGAGGACAAACAAACCGAACATGGACATCAACATGGAAAACGGCGGCGGAACCACCAGGATACTTGGATAGCCAAACCACACATAACCACAGAGATGGACCTTGATTGTCAGGAAAGAAAAATTGACAAATGAAAATAAGAGTATCGAAAAGATTGATCGTTTTATGTGGTCTTGTCGTCAGTTATGCGTTTTGTCATGCCCGTAGGGCGCCAAGAGGGCGCCAAAAGTCATCCGAACCAAAAGCCTGTTTTTAGGCTAAAAACGAATGGGCAGGGGCGGATTTGAACCGCCGACACACGGATTTTCAGTCCGAGTTTCGCGATTGTAAGTCCTTATGGGCAAACGATTAATGACGGTGAAAAAGGGTGCTCGCTTAATTCAATGTGCATCCATGCCTCATGGTGTAAGCCCAGAACTGTTGCCAGCGGCCTTTGGTTAGCTTCAATGAACGCAAAGCTAAAACGCAACTGGCA
>QNBS01000343.1 GCA_003644175.1 Planctomycetota bacterium
AAGCGCCCATAATGCCCATCAGGGCGAACCGGTCGGAGTTGATCAGCGACTTTGCCCTGTGGCAGATGAAGCCGACAGCGCCTGCGGCTATAGCAATGGTCCCGACCGCAACGCCGGGTGAGAGCAATTCATTTTGCATATGCATTATAGAGTCCTTTTCAAAAGGCCTGGATGGCCGGTCTGCGCATAAATTTACCCTATTCGTGCTACCAAGTCAAATTAATTGTGAAAAATATCTTTGCTAAAGAAGATTAAGTAAATCGTCCGTTATCCCGACAAATATGGTGAGGGGAATGGAACTTCTGGAGCGGCTGAAGAAATCCTCCGGCCTGACCTCGCAGAACTTCTATTACAACGGCGTAAGAATCAAACGGTCCGCGGTGGAGGCCCTTGACCGGATGAGGCTCGCCGACGCGCAGAAGGAGTACGCCGCAACTTCACGGATAAGCTTCGGCATTGACGGCGACGAGCAGGTCCGCGACGCAGATTTTGAGGCCATACGCGGCGAGCCCGAGGATAACGATTTCATAATCGAAATGCAGCAGCGCCTGGCCAACAAAAAACAAACCGCCGCCGATCTGACTGCCGGACTCCGGCAACTTACCTGACCAGCCCTCTCTTTCGCATTTCCCTGTTGACACGCCGCAATAATTGCAAACAATGGCTGATGCAGTTGCCGAAGCGGTGGGTGAAACTTGTTGACTTAGAGAATTTTTTTCCGTCGGCTCTTGTTCTTTCGCAGGCCCAGACGCTTGATTTTGCCGTAAACTGACTCGATGGACAAACCCATTATTTCGGCTACCTCCTTACGAGTATGCATGGGGTAAAGACTCATCAATTGTTCGGTTTCTTCGTCTGTCCAGCGGGGCTGTTTGATGAAACCAAGTTTCAATGCTCTGGATTTCACGGAACTAACCGTCCGTCCAAGCCTTTTGGCCACCTTGTCAATCGGCCAATCAAAATATATCTTCTTGAGAGTTCTGTCTTCGTTTCTTGTCCATAGCTGTTTTTTGCCGCTACTATATGTCAAGCCCAACTTTACGGCCTTTTGGCGAATGGATTCTACCGTTCGGTCCAGTTTTTTGGCAAGATAAGCTGCACTATTGTCGGGATAATGCTTTCTAAGAAACTCCTCGTCCTTCGCGGACCATCGTCCTGCTTTCCTCAGCCCGAGCATTGCAGCCTTTGTCTGAACCGCCGACATAGTGCGGCCAAGGCTGTCAGCTATTTCTTCAACGGCGGTTGCAGGATAAAGGTGCTTGAGTTTCTTGACCTCCTTTTCTGTCCAGACATTTTCCGGAGTAGGACGGGGGCTACGATAACCGCCTGCGAAATCTTTCTCCAAACCCATTTTGCGGGCTTTCTTCTTGATGGCATTGACAGAGCGGCTGAACAGCTTTGCCAGTTGGGTATTATGAGTAGTTGGGTATAGTATTTCCAGCCGAGCAACCTCAGCAGAAACCCACCGTCTTGACCTGTTCTTATTCTTTGTCGAACCCTTGGTCGGCATATGTTGATCTCCGGCTGCAAACGAGATTTACAATTAACAACTCTTGTAGTATAATATAAAGCGGTTTCAACTCACCGAAGAAGAGCATATCAGGATTTTTGCGATGATGCAAGCAGGAAGAGAACAGTTTTAAGAAGGACATTTTACACCAATGAAGAAGAAACGCCCCAAGTTTAACGACTTCATCATCGACATGCAGCAGCGACTGACCAACAAGAAACAAACCGCCGGCGATCTGACTGCCGGACTCCGGCAACTCGCCTGACCAGGTCCCCTTGTTGGTATTATTCTTGTTTTGGTTCGGGGCAGTCGGTTTGGGTGCATTTTTCGGCGTTGCGGCAGGAGCAGCCTTTGTTTTTTCTGAAAGCGAACATCCCGGTTACTATGGCGGCGAGCATGACGATGAATATGGCAATGGCTTTTTCCATGTTTGGCCTCTATGTGATTAGTGTGCCGATCTGGTAGACGGCCAGGGTGATTATGTAAGCTAATGCGGTCAGGCCGACCAATTGCAGCATGGCCCACCGCCACAAGCCGGTTTCCTGTTTTGTCATTGCGATAGTCGCCACGCAGGGCATGGAGATCAGACAAAACAGCATGATGCAGAATCCCTGCAGCGGCGTGTAGTCGGCCTTCAACCTGGCTCGCAGGGCCTCGGAGTCTTCGTCGGCGTCGCCGACGGAATACATGATTCCCATCTGCGAGACAAAAACCTCCTTGGCGGCGAAGGCGCCTACCAGCGAGGTGCTGATGCGCCAGTCGAAGCCCAGGGGCTCCAGTGCAGGAGCGAGCTTGCCGCCGATTTGCCCGACGACGGAGTTTTTGAGTTGCTCGGTCCGGGCTTCCCCGGCGTCCAGTCCCGCCAGGGCGCCGGCGCCGGTTTTGGGATATGTGGTGGCGGCCCAGATTATTATCGATATGCACAGGATGATAGTGCCGGCCTTTTTAACGTACATCCAGCCGCGGCTCCACATATGTATGAGCACGCCGCGGACGGTGGGCGCCCGGTAGGGCGGCAGTTCCATCACAAAGGGAATTGTCTCGCCTGCCAGAAGCGTGGATCGCAGCAGTTTCGCGCAGATGACGGCAATGGCGATTCCGATGAAATATATCAGGCAGAGGACGAGGCCTTCGTATTTGGCGGCAAAGAACGCCGGGATGATCATCATGTAGATTGGGAATCTCGCCCCGCAGCTCATCAGTGGGATAACCATTATTGTGGTGATACGGTTGCGCCGGTTTTCGAGGATTCGCGTCGCCATGATGGCCGGCACCGAGCATCCGAAGCCGATGAGCATGGGGATAAAGCTTTTTCCGTGCAGGCCGATTTTGTGCATGATGTGGTCCATGATGAAGGCGGCACGCGCCATGTAACCGGTGTCTTCGAGGATGGCGATTGCCAAAAACAGCAGCAGGATGTTGGGCAGGAACACTATTACGCCGCCGACTCCGCCTATTATGCCGTCGACGACGAGCGATTGCAGCGGGCCGCCGGGGTCGCCGGGCCAGTGTGCGGTGAGAAATCCGGCGGCGAACGCGAAGAAATTTTCCAGCCAACCCATGGGATACTCGCCCAACATGAAGGTGAGCTGGAAGACGAGGTACATCAGGCCTATGAAGATGGGC
>QNBS01000344.1 GCA_003644175.1 Planctomycetota bacterium
CCGGTAGTCGGCTGTGTGATTGGGTATCTGCTGGGCCTGCGAGTCTGGATCAACATAAGCACCGTGCTTGCCGGTACTTATGTGGCGATTTTTTGCTGGGCCTTTTTTCTGCGCCAGTTCCATGACCGGGTGGCATCCTACAGTACATACAGCGCCACGGTCTTTATGGCGATGTTTGTTGTGATTGTTATCGCAGGACGTCTCCTGTACCGAATCCTTCACAAAGACAAGGATAAGGCTCAATCCGGCTAACCCGGAAACTCGAAATCCGAATATCTAAATCCGAAACAAATCCCAAATCAAAAAGCCCACTCCGGCCACTTTGGCGGGCGTCGGGCGTTTTTTTTTAATTATCTTCTTGCGTTGGGGGGGGACTTGTCGATATACTGCTTAATCTATGAAGAAGTGCGGTACATTTCGTTGTTTTTCGGCCGAGTCGCTCGGGTTGGCGCTTCTGCGCCGTTAGGCGCATAATACCCCTCCTACATATCTCTAATAGTCTTTTTTTTTAGTTTAAGGTGGATTTTCTGTGCATTTTGCGGTTAAATCTGTGGCGGCTGCCTGGATATACCCTTCAGGGTAGTAAATTCCCGCGAGTGGAGTTTTAAGATACTGTTGTAAGGTTATCGGCGTGCAAACGGGAATTGGCGATCGTGGGCAGTATAAATTTAGGGAGGCAAGAAGATGTCCTCAGAAAAAGTGGTGATATTCGATACGACGTTACGGGACGGTGAGCAATCTCCGGGCGCTTCGCTTTCGATAAGCGAGAAGCTGGAGATCGCCCAGCAGTTGGCGAAGATGCGTGTGGATGTAATCGAGGCGGGCTTTCCGGTTTCTTCGCCGGCTCAGTTCGAGGCGACGAGGCTGTGCGCCGAAAATGTGGATGGGCCTGTGATATGCGGGTTGGCGCGGGCTTGGGCTAAGGATATCGAGTCGGCGGGCGAGGCGTTGAAGGCGGCGAAGAAGAGCCGTATTCATACGTTTATTGCGACCTCGCCTATCCATATGAAGCATAAGCTTCGCAAAGGACCCGACGAGGTGCTCAAGATGGCGGCCGAGGCGGTTCGGCTTGCCCGGAGTATCACCGACGATGTTGAGTTTTCGCCGGAGGATGCCTGTCGCAGCGAGATGGAGTTTCTTTACGAGATACTCTCGGCGGTGATCGAGGCGGGTGCGACGACGCTGAATATTCCCGATACGGTTGGCTATGTTTTGCCTTATGAGTACGGGCGGATCATTGCGAAACTGAAGGCCAACGTTAAGGGTGTCGACAAGGCGATTCTCAGTTCGCATTGTCATAACGATCTGGGTATGGCGGTCGCCAATTCGTTGGCGGGCGTGCGAAACGGGGTGAGGCAGGTCGAATGTACGGTCAACGGCTTAGGTGAGCGGGCGGGCAACGCAGCGATGGAAGAGGTTGTCATGGCGATTCATACGCGGGGCGACTTCTTCGGCGATGTCAAGACCAGTATCAAGACGACGGAGATTTGGCGGAGCAGCAAACTGGTGTCGCAGTTGACCGGCTTTGTGGTTCAGCCGAACAAGGCGATCATCGGGGCCAACGCCTTTGCGCACGAGTCGGGGATTCATGTCGACGGGATACTGAAGGAGCGGACGACCTACGAGATTATGACGCCGGAGACGATCGGTCTGTCGGGATCGAGGATGGTGTTGGGCAGGCATTCGGGCAGGCATGGTTTTGCCGACCGGTGCAAGACGTTGGGCTATAACCTCACAAAAGGCGAGGTCGATATCGCTTATGAAATGTTTCTGCAGATAGCCGACAAGAAGAAGGAAGTTTTCGATGAGGATATCGCGGCGATTATCAATGACGAAGTCCGCGTGGTGGAGCATGTTTTTGACCTGGAATATATGCACGTGGCGTGCGGGACGGGTACTCTGCCGACGGCGAGCGTGAAGATTCGCACGGCCGGTGAAGTGGTTCAGGCGGCGGCGTGCGGTGACGGGCCGGTGGATGCGGCTTACGAGGCGATTCGGCAGGCGACGGGGCTTTCTCCGAAGATCGAGAATTACTCCATTCGTGCGATAACCGAGGGCAAGGACGCGTTGGGCGAGGCGACTGTTCGCATTCGAAACGACAAGCGGACGTTCATCGGCAGAGGCGTGTCGACCGACATTATCGAAGCCAGCGCCAAGGCGTATGTCGACGCGATTAATCGGATGGTTACGACCGAACGCAACGGTTTGGATTGACTCCGCCACGGGCGGATGTTCCAGATTTTCTATTGACGATTGACTATTGGTTTGTATCGCCTTCGGCGACGGCTTATTTTTGCGGATTCCTCCGCTTCGCTCCGGTCGGAATGACAGTAGGGAATGTTGAAGCAGTTTTTTGAAACGAGAGTAGTTATGGGTATGACGATAACGGAAAAGATCCTGGCGAGGGCGGCGGGTTGTGACGCGGTCTCGGCCGGTGAGCTTGTCAGTGCGGGTATCGATGTGATCATGTGTCATGACGTGACGACGCCGGCGGCGATTAGCATGCTGAAAGAACATGGCATCGACCGGGTGTTCGATACGAGCAGGATTGTGGTTACGCCCGATCATTTCCAGCCGGCCAAGGATATCAAGAGCGCCGAACTGCACAAGCGGCTGGATGCGTGGGCAAGGGAAAAAGGCATCGAGCATTATTATAAGCTCGGCCGGGCGGGCGTGTGTCATGCGCTGCTGCCTGAGCAGGGTCATATTCGGCCGGGCGAGGTGATCGTGGGCGGCGACTCGCATACGTGCACGTATGGAGCGTTTGCGGCCTTTTCGACGGGGATCGGATCGACGGACCTGGCCGCGGCGATTGCGACGGGCGAGCTTTGGTTCAAGGTTCCCGCAACGATGAAGATCGTTTTGAACGGTTCGCTCGCCAGGGGTGTCTACAGCAAAGACGTGATCATTGCGGTTATTACGAAAATAGGCGTCGACGGGGCGATTTATAAGGCTATGGAGTTTACCGGCGACGCCTTAAAAGATATGACCATGGAAGCGAGAATGACGATCACCAACATGGTCATCGAGGCCGGCGGCAAGAACGGTACGATTGCGTTTGATGAGGTGACGAAGGCTTATCTCGACGCTCATCTTAAGGATAGCAATGCCGATTATACGG
>QNBS01000345.1 GCA_003644175.1 Planctomycetota bacterium
CGTCGGCGACTCATATCACAGATTGTAACTAATCCATGCCTGAGAGCAAGCCACAACGTAAGCACATTAGACCATTGCTGGGCTAATATTGTAACTAATCCATGCCTGAGAGCAAGCCACAACAATGTGGCGTTGTACGATTACGGCGACAAATTGTAACTAATCCATGCCTGAGAGCAAGCCACAACGGCGGCAGGTCGATTACGATTAGTTCGTTTATTGTAACTAATCCATGCCTGAGAGCAAGCCACAACGGAAACAGCGAGGGAAGTTAACGTTCCAAGATTGTAACTAATCCATGCCTGAGAGCAAGCCACAACCATCACGCGGGCAAGCAATAGTTTTCTCCCATTGTAACTAATCCATGCCTGAGAGCAAGCCACAACATAGGGACCAACGCATTAACATCGTCTCGTATTGTAACTAATCCATGCCTGAGAGCAAGCCACAACTCCGGCACTAACGTGGCAAATTTTGCCGGTGGCCGCTTTTCTTGCGCCGATGATGGGGTGCTATCCGACAATTTTTTTTGCTTTGGCGAGGTAATCGTCGCCGATCGTTGTTCCCATGCCGGGTGCGGTGGGTGCTTTGATTACGCCGTTGTCGGTAGTGAGAGGGGGGTCGTACCATTTGCCCGACTTTTCGACGCCGCCCTTGTACTCGTGGTATGGGCCTATGTTGGGGGTGAAGGATGCGAACTGGACCACGTCTACATAGCCTGTTCCTGCGCCCGACATGTGGGGCACGACGGTAAGGCCTGCGGCGGCGGCCATTCTTGCGACGCGGGTCGACCGGATGAAGCCGCCGTAATAGTGCATGTCCGGCTGAACGATCTGGAGGGCGCCGTTTTCGATCATCCAGCGGAAACGACGATGGGACGATTCCTGTTCGCCGCCTGAGATGGGTATCGACAGCGCATCGGCGACGGCTTTGGTCTCTTCGAGCCAGTCGAAGGGGCAAGGCTCCTCGAACATGTCGATGCCGTAATCTTCCATCATCCGCCCCAGGCGGATTGCGTGTTCGGCGTCATAGGAGCCGTTTGCGTCGGCGTAGATGGTGAGATCGTCGCCTAATGCTTTTCGCACTGTTTTGACGAGGCCTTCGGATCGGCCTGGTATGGAGTCGGCGTTGTTTCTCATTCGCCCGCCGACCTTGAACTTGACGGCTTTTGCATGGCTGCGGTCGAGGAGTTTTTTGAGGACCTCTATTTCTTCTGCGGGTGTGGTATGGCGGTTGCCGCTGGCGCGATATATCGCAATCTCGCGGCGGACGATCCCGCCGAACAGTTCGCCGACGGGTTTGTCGGCGATCTTGCCCAACATGTCCAGCAGACTAAACTCCACCCAGGCCAACGGGGACCACAGGGCAAGGCTGGTCATTTTATAGTTGCTCTTGTAGAGATAGACGCTGTCGACGAGCTTTTCCAGGTCGCGAGCGTCCTTGCCGATGAAACACGGAATGACCAGCTTGTCGAGGATCGGATAAAGATGCGCCGCCTTGCTGTTGGTGACGGATATGCCCTGTGCGCCGTCGGTGGAGCGGGCGCGGACAAAGTGGTTGCCGCCTTTTCGCAGCAGCTCAATCGAGGCGATCTTGACCGGCGAGGTAATGCCGTCCAGTTTCAGTATCGGCGCGGCGGCGGCCTTGTCCAGGGCGTCTGCGCTTACGACCTTTTGTTGCCGGGCGGCAGGCAGGCATCCGGCAAATGTCCCGGCCGCACCCGCTGCAAATGTCGATTTGATCAGATTTCGTCGATTGAATTTCATATCCGTTCTCCTATGATAAACATAATTCTACAGAAGTCTTTCAATTGCCTGATAAATTGTATCGGACACTGCACAGTTTAACCGGTCCGGCTTTCTTTTGCAAGCATATACCCCCACGGGACGCCATATCCATATATAATATACCCTTAAGGAAGCGTTGCTCAAATCCGAAATCCGAATATCGAAATCCTAAACAAATCCAAAATCCTAATGACCAAAATCAAAAACCTCAATTTCGGGAATTTTCAATCGTGATCCGTATATCTATCCTCCCTGCGGCCTCAAAAGGGCTGAATTCGGGCGAGTTGTCGTTAGGTTCCTGCGGTGTTTCTGAAAACAGGTAACATTTTAGCCATGTATGGAAAAAACAGGAAACCGCCCGTTCGGCTACGCTCAGGGCAGGCTCTTCGGCGGAGGCTGTTTTATTCTGGATTCCCGCTTTCGCGGGAATGACAAGCCAATCTCACACTTGGCTAAAATATTACGAAAATAGCAAATTGCTGTTTAAGAGACGCCCCGGTCATGCCGACACGAACGGTGAAGTCGAAGTATTGGCTCATGCTTTTTGGGGGCATGAACTTTAAATTCTCGCGAGTGGGGTTTTAGTTACTGTTGCAAGGTATTTACCCACGTATAAGCGAGAATTTGCAATCGTGAGCAGCATATAGCGTGAAATATTGATTCAACAGGAGAAGTTATTATGGAAATGTCAAAAGTGAAGATGTGTGACGTAACCGACTGCGCTTACAATATCAAAAACGCCTGCCATACGCCGGCGATTACAATCGGCGATGAGGCGACGCCACGCTGCGACACCTTCTGCCATTCGGCCATGCACGGGGGCGAGGCCTCCTGCTGCGCGAGGGTGGGCGCCTGCAAAGTCGCCATGTGCACTCATAACAGCGCCCTTGAATGTCAGGCGAGTGAAATATCCGTCGGCTACCAACAAAACGAGCCGATGTGCATGACATTCATGGCCAGATGAGCCCTTGCTGAAATTGAATGCAGGGGCGTGGGCGTGGAAGAAACAACCTTGTTGAAGGTCGAGTGTCCGGGGCTGCGGGGGGGCGGCCTCGGTACTCTTTTAGAAGGCCGTAACGGGCACGGAAGCGAGATGTTGGGCAGGGCGTGAGTTTCTTGAATGTTCAGCCGAGCCCCTGTGATCTGATTTGACCTGCAGTGCAGGATAATATGGTCGGGGCCGGTCCGGCGCGATTGCGTCCGGGTCGGCTTCCGGCCGACTTGTTGCAGGCGCCCTTTTAGCCATGTGTTGAAAAACAGGAAACCGCCCGTTCGGCTACGCTCAGGGCAGGCTCTGCGGCGGAGGCTGTTTTATGCTGGATTCCCGCCTTC
>QNBS01000346.1 GCA_003644175.1 Planctomycetota bacterium
ACAAGTGAAATAGAGGCGATGAATGGAGATGATTTTTTCGGGGAATTCTTCGCTACATCTTATTACCGCTATTTTAGCGAATATTATGAATCAAAAGTACAAACAGATGCATTGATTACCATACTGGCGGCGTTAAGGTTTAAGGCGGACAACAATAAACTGCCCGGTACGCTTGATGAACTTGTTTCAAAAGGATATATGAAAACAGTTCCTCAAGATCCGTATAGCCGGGAGGATTTGGTTTACCAGGTAATTGACAATGATTTCAGGCTTTATAGCGTTGGTAAGGATTTTGAAGATAACAATGGCGAGGCGACAACCGTTGAAAGAGATGAGATGTTCGGGTTTGAAAGTATGGACACGTATGAAATGCCTGCAATGCCACCTGCGCCATTGCCCGACCCTCCTGCCGGCAAAAAAACAATATGGAAAGTGTATAAAGATATTATGTACTGGCCGGTAGAACGAAACGGCACCAGGTACAGTTTGCGGGGGTTTAGGAGTAATTAAAAGAAACTATGAAAGCCGGATGCCTGGAGACGTTAGTCTCTTACAAAAATTGTGTGTAAAATGGTCAAAAATCCAAAGCGCTAAATTCTATCCCGGCGCGCCGGGACTAAACAAATTACGAATTACCAAAATAGTAAATTCAAAACACCTCCGGCGTTGGCGCCGGTGGGGTTTTTGATTTGGAGCATTTTGATTTGAGATTTATTTCGGATTTAGATATTCGGATTTCGAGTTTCCGGTTTAGCCGGCTTAGGTGATGAAAATCAGAGGTGGCGGTATGTTGCGAAATATTGTTTTGATATGTATGGTGTTTTCGACGCTTGGCGGGGTTTTTGCCGGGTCCGAGCCGACGGGCGCGGCCCGGACGGCGATGGAGGAGTTGCTTGTTTCTCCGGAGTTGCTCGAACGCGGGGCGCTTGATATGTGCTGGCAGGTGAGTCTGCCCCTGAAGGAGCGCGAGCAGATTGACCGCATATATGTCTTCGAGAAATATGTTTATGTGCTGACAAACAGCAATTACCTCTTCTGCATCGATAAGGAGAAAAAGGCCGTCCGGTTCGGCCTGGAATTAGCCATACGCGGTCTTCCGGTCGGTGAGCCGCTGCACCATAAGGGCGATCTGTGGTTTATGGTCGGCAATGAGCTGCGCATTGTCAGTCCCAAAACGAAGAAGATTGAGAAGCGCAAGCCGGTAAGAGCGTTGGGGCGGGGCGCCGTCGGCGCCATGGTTCGCAACAAGGAGCGTCTTTACGTGCTGGCCAACGACAAAAGACTGCATTCGCTTGTCATCGAGGGCTTCTGGCAGGATTTCATGGTCGCCGCCGCCGACGGTTCCCGGATCAACTCGGTTGTGGCCGATAACAGATTCCTGGTGGTTACAACCGAGGCGGGCAATGTCATAAGCATTTATCCCAATCAGGCAAAGCGGCGCTGGCAGTACGACGTGGTGGGCGAAATTGCCGCGCCGCTCGTTCGCCAGGGTGAATGGCTGTATGTGGGCAGTAGAAACAGCAAGCTTTACAAGATCAATATAAGAAACGGTCGGACCGCATGGGACGAGGCGTTTCATGCAGGCGGCGAGCTGAAGAAACCGCCGATGTTGGGCGCCAGGGTTGTCTATCAAAGCACCGACGACAAAGGAGTGTATGCGATTGACAAGGAGACCGGCCGGATGGTATGGCAGGCGCCGCGCGGCGTTGACGTCCTGGTTGAGGTCGGCGTCAGGGCGTATGTTTTTGCCGAGCCCGGCGTGCTCGTCGTAATGGACAACGCCGAGGCCAGGCGACTGTATTCGGTCAATTTCGCCAACGTGAAGAAATATGCAGTCAATACGGTCGATAAGGCGATCTATGTCGCCGACCTGAACGGCAGAGTAATGTGTATCGCCGAGAAGAGTCGATAGCTTCGCGGTTGAAATCATAGACCAGGACAACTCAAACATAAGGAGTTGTGCGGAAATGGATGTCAAGATCAAGACAGCGCTGGTGAGCGTGTCGGACAAGGAAGGGGTAGTCGAATTTGCAGGGATGCTCAGTAAAATGGGGGTCAAAATAATCAGCACGGGGGGGACCGCACGGAAACTCAGCGAAGCCGGCATTGAGGTTGTAAGCGTCGATTCGGTGACGGGATTTCCTGAGATGATGGACGGGCGTGTCAAGACGCTGCACCCGAAGATTCACGGGGGATTGCTGGCGCTTCGCGACAAGGCCGAGCACGCCGGCGCATTGAAAGAGCATGACATCGAGCCGATAGACCTTGTCTGCGTGAACCTTTATCCGTTCGAGCAGACCATTGCGCGGCCTGGATGCACGCCGGCCGAGGCGATCGAGAATATCGATATCGGCGGTCCGAGCATGGTCCGCTCGGCGGCAAAAAACCACCTGTACGTCACGGTAGTCACCAGCCCGGAGCAATACGAGCGGGTCATCGATGAAATGCGATCCAACGCCGGCGCCGTCAGCGAGGATTTGCGGAGAGACTTCGCCAGAGTTGCCTTCGGGTTGACTGCGTCTTACGATACGGCGATCTCGAAATACCTGAACAGCCAGGCCGATATTGCCTATCCCGAGCGGGTAACGCTTGCGGCGACCAGGCAGGCCGAACTGCGATACGGAGAAAACCCGCACCAGACGGCTGCATTTTACAGGCTTCCGTCAAGTGGCGAGATGAGCGTCGGAAGCGCCGACCTCCTGGGCGGCGGAGTGCCGATAAGCTTCAACAACCTGCTTGATGTCAATGCCGCATTCGAACTCGTCAAGGAATTCGACGAACCCGCAGCGATAGTCGTCAAGCACCTCAATCCGTGCGGCTGCGCTGTCGACGACGACATTACCGTCGCCTACGAGAAGGCCTATCTGGGCGATGTGGTGAGCGCCTTCGGCAGTATCGTGGCGCTGAATCGCAAGGTGGATGTTCAGCTTGCGACCACCATAATGGAATCCTACAGCAGGTTCGGCAAGGCGGCCGGCGCTGCCGGTTTCTTTGCCGAGGTGATCATAGCGCCGGAGTTTGACGCAGATGCCGTCGAAGCGATACGCACGCTCAAGGGGTGGGGCGAGCGCGTTCGCCTGATGGCGACCGGACCGATCGACCGTGCGAAAATCGACGA
>QNBS01000347.1 GCA_003644175.1 Planctomycetota bacterium
CCAAGCTGCGCGGGCATTATCAGTATTATGGTGTCAGTGGCACTCTTGACACCGAAAGGCAAGAGAAACAGAGAAAACAAATGATACCTAAGTGAAAGACCATAGTATGTCTACTCGACCAATCTCAGCCCAACTCACGACCCAAATGTTGAGCGAAGCGAAATCCGCCTCTGGAGGACTAACGACTTAATACTAAGAAAGGACCAGATGCCAATACATAAATAAATAGACCCGGAAAGTGCTAAAAGTGCCCATTTGCCGGTGCCCCTTGCGATTATCGACTCGCCGCGCAGAACTGGGCCATCAGCATCATTGCTTCGTTGGTTTTTTCCGCTGACCCGTCCATTTTTGCGAAGGCCTCGACGAGGCCGACGAGTTCGGCGGCGGCCGGCTTTTCGCCGTAGTGGTGGGCGACGTTGACGATTCCCGCATCAAGCCCGTATTCCATAGCCTTTTCGACGTATGCCCTGCAAATGCCCACTTTTCTTGCCGGGAGATCGCGGGCGCAGTTGCTGACGCCTAATGAGCAGTGGGCGGCCTTCATCACCGGATCGCTCTTGATCCGCTTGATCGTCTCAAACGCCCGGTACGTATAACCCGGCACGCCCGGCGCCATCGGCATATCGATGGCGATGGGAAAGACGGTCGAGTCGAAGAATATCTCCGCCGGCTTGAAACCATACTCGTTGACCGCCTTGCCGAAGAGTTGCCTGGCGAGGCTATAGAGTTCGTCGACGGAATGTGATCCGCCCGGACCGGTGGCCTTGTCCTCGCTCATCAGCAGACCTATAAAGCTGAAATCATAGTCTTTCTTCAGCGGCATCATATTATCGGCGGTATAGACCTTGATCGAATTGACGAGCGGCTGGGCGACCGGTTGGTCGGTATTGAACCATTCCTTGAGTCCCGCGGTGAGTACGTCGTCGTTGCTGCTGTCGATGCAGACGCCAACGCCTTTGCCCCACTGCCGCACGAGCCTGACATACTGAACCATTATCTCTTCGGCAAGCGCGGGATCTTCCTCGCCAAGGGCATCGACGTTAACAGCAATGTAACAGGCGCCGTTGTCGGCCTGGCCCTCTATCAGAGCCTTGATATAATCCAGATGCTCGCCGGGCTTCGAATAAGCATCCGGACCGGCCTTCAGAAGCGCTCTCATTACCTCACCCGTCCGGGGGATGGAAGCATGAAGCGATTCAGCAATCGTAATTAGTTTTCCGGGCACCAAGGCTCCTTTCATTCATTAACTTTGTCCAGTTGACAATACACAAGGCGGGCTTTGCAAGCAATTCCTTTTGCGAAAACCAGATAAGATAAATACATCGCACGATAAGGACATAACCCGTTGCCTTGATAGGCCAATCAGGGTTTTTCCGACGATGCTTTCGAGCAAACTTGTGGATAAGATGTTTATAACTTCTTTTTTTCGGCCTGGCAAGTCATTTCCGGCGGCATATCACCGACAAGCAACTCCACATTGTTGTCAATATTGGCTTCTTCTTATGCAGGCCCAGAACCGAAAAAACAATGCAAATCACCGATGACGCCATCGATCTGCCACTCACTTATACCGTCTGGTTGGTTTGTTGTGTGCTGTTCTGAGCATGTGCGTGCCGAGGCCCATAACAGCCTCGCAGGAGCGGTTGTTTCGTGGATAACTTGTCGAAAAAGCGTTTTCCAGCCTGGCGACCGGCTGCGGGGTCTACGGGCGCCCAGCCATTTTGCCCTTGAGGCTCCGGCACTGCCCGGTGGGGTCGTCCCGGGCGGTTACCGCCGCGCAAACGGCAATGGCTCTTGCGCCTGCGTGCAGCACTGCGTCGACGTTGTCGAGAGTAATACCACCTATGGCGACATGGGCGATGCCGGTGGCTTCAAGCTTTTCGGTCGCAGTGGCAATATACTCCAGCCCGACACAAGGTTCGTTGGGCTTGGTCGCTGTAGGAAAGACCGGTCCCAGCGCCACATAGGCCGGTGTCTGCTCAATTGCACCGTCCAACTGGTCGAGTGAGTGCGTACTGATGCCGAAGATCATAGGCCTTTTCTGGAGTTTGCGCCCTTGCGCTATGCCAAGGTCGTTTTGGCCCAGATGGACGCCGTCGGCGCCGGCGGCGACGGCAATATCTGTCCTGTCATTGATGATGCTTATCACATTGTGCTCGGTGCAGACCTTCACGAAATCCTGCGCCAGTGCAAAAAGACGGTCGTCGGTAATGCCTTTGGCCCGCAGTTGGAGGCAGTCGGCGCCGCCGTCGGCACACTGTGCAGCCAGATCGAGAATCCGGCCGGGTGGATCGTCGGGCCCGGTCGTTATCAGCACGTACAGCCGCACAGCCTTGAATCGCTCGGCGGCGATTGCAGTCAGGGTGATATCCTTCTCCAGCGTGTATGCGTCAAAACGCAACGCCTCGAAGGCGCCGGCCAGATCCGGATCAAGAACGCCGACGGTTTCGGCAAGAGCCCGCAGCGCCTCGGTGAGCCTCTTGGCGGCGGCGGTCGAGCAGTCGGCGAGACTGCCGCGCACCATCTGATCGCCCACGCGCATGCCCCTGCCGACGTCGTCGTCACAATCGCGGGCGGCGGCCAACATCCGGGCATCCAGCTGATCTGCCGCCCGGCACAATCGGTGGCGAAGCTCCTTGGCCCGCAAACTCAACGCCGACGAGGCCAGTGCAAAACGGCAATACTCCTCCATAACGCGAGCCGCTTCGCGGGCCCGGTTGAAGTTGGCGTCAATTATCCTGTAAATCGCCCTTTCCATGACACCATTATAAGAACACTATCGCCCGATGGAAAAGAAATTCTTGCGTTCAACTTCTGAGAAAAAACTACAAATTTCAGTAAAAAGACTTTGCATACCGCATATATTTGAAAGGATGTTGCCTATGTGAAAGATGTTTCAAGGAAAAAAGGATATGTAGATCAAAACAGGGGATTTGTTGAGGCTGTAGCATAGTTACCGGGAACATTCTATTCCATTCCTTACATTATGTAGTAGGCGTCGTACCGCAGCAGCGGGTTGCCGTTGAACAGCACCGTGGAGACGCTGGCGATGAATCTTACGTTGTCGTCGATGGACTTCACCACGCCCGGGCCGGCGAAGTGCCAC
>QNBS01000348.1 GCA_003644175.1 Planctomycetota bacterium
AAATTTATTTTGTTGAAAAAACGCTGTTTCCTTGATACTGTCTTCTTCATGGCCATCCCTTTCAGATTAAGTTTTTGCGGAGATTATAACCGCTAACCGGATGACCTGCATATTATCTAATTCGGGTAAAAGGATTTATGATAATGGGCGTTACAGGACTCGAACCTGTGACCTCACGGGTGTGATCCGTGCGCTCCAGCCAACTGAGCTAAACGCCCCTGTATAATACGTTTCTATTAGAGCAAATGGGCGGCGCGGGGTCAAGGAAGAAAATTGCAAAACAGCGGGCGCCTTTTGTGCCTAAGAGGGGTTTTGTGCGATGTGCGGCCGTCGGTGTCCGAGCCGTCTGCGACGGATAAAAGCCGACGAATCGAACTTAGAGCCTGTCCCAATAACCCTCTGGCTTCGACCGGCTGCGTCGATCGTGGTCGGCGTCAGGCTGCCGTGAGGGTTAAATATAGTGGCGGCGAAATAGTTTGACCTTTTTGGGTTGTTGTGCGAATATGTGTTTTGGATTTTTGGGAACTTTTTAGCCTTAGCGTGTTCTAAGAGTGTGGCAGAGGCAATTGCAGAAGCAGCTTGAGAATATCATGGTTGACGATGCGATTCTGGTGCGGCGGTGCCGGGACGGGGACAGTATTGCCGTCGAACGTCTGATAATAAAGTACCAGGACCGCATTTTTAACGTAATCCTGAGGATTTGCGGAAATAAGGACGATGCCGCGGAACTAACTCAGGAGACGTTTGTCAAATTTATAGAGAACATTGGTTCGTTTGCCGGTCGCAGTGCTATCTATACGTGGCTGTACAGGATAGGTGTGAACCTGACGTTGAACTACTGCAAGCGGCGTGCGAAGCTGCCGATGCTGTCGCTGGACGCTGCGGCCCGTGCGGAAGCCGGCGAGGGTGCGACGCGGTTGAAAGCGTTTTTCGCCGACAAGGACGGGCTGGATCCGGCGGTGGTCGCCCAGGACCGGGAAATCGGTGAGATTGTGATGCAGAGCCTTGGCAAACTCGATGACGACCATCGGGCGGTGCTGGTGCTGAGAGATATTGAGGGTATGGCCTATGCGGAAATCGCCGACACGCTGGACGTCCGGTTGGGGACCGTCAAGAGCCGGCTGAGCAGGGCGAGAGGTAATTTGAAAGAAATTCTGGATATGGTGTTATAATGAATCATGTTGACAAACCCGAACTTGAAGAGTTGTTAAGTTCTTATATTGACGATGAGCTGTCCGAGCGTCAGCGAACGCAGGTCAAACGACTTATCGGGCACGATGAGAAGATCGCCGAGGCGCTTCGACGCCTCCAAAAGCAGAAAGAGCTGCTTGCGGCTCTTCCGGCGGCGCCTGCGCCCGGGGATATGCTCAATAGCGTCAAGGCCGCCGTCGAGCGCAAAGCCGTATCGGTCGATACGGATCGCGTGAAAACGCACGCTGTGGCTTCCCGGCGGATTTATACGCAACGGCTGTCGGTGAGCGCGGCGATGATATTGGCGCCTGTTGGCATACTTGCCTGGGTTGTGTGGACGATTATCATGCCTCTGTCCACGCCCGGCGGTCCAACGGCGCCTTTGGTCAGTGGCGGCGACCCGGCTGTAGTCATGAAAAGCCCCGGGATTTCGTTTCCGCTGATCGCGTCATTGCAGTTGACTACTCCGCAGGTCATATCGATGGGGGACTTCATCAACAAGGCTATCTACAAGTACAACCTTGTCAACTTCACGACGGATATCAGTGCCGGTGATGCGTCAAAGACATACACAATTACCGCAAGCAGAGAACAAATCGTTGACCTGCTGAGGGATCTGGCCGGTGTCTGGGACAAATGCGACAGCACGGCGCTGACCGTGCACGGCAGAACAATGTCAGCCCATAGCCGCGTGGAGAATATCACGCCGCAGCAGGCGATCTCCCTGTACCAGGTCGACATTTTCGACGACCCGTTCATGCTCGCCGGCGACTTCGACCGAATGAACCGGATTCTGCGGAGCATGCCGGGCTACGGCATTATCGAAACGGGACCGATGACGCTGATTGAACAACCCACAATGACCGGTCCTCCGCAGAAGGATCAACCGCAACAAACAGACGCCGCCGGCAACGCAACACTCTTCATCACAATCACCGCACCATAACGAACCAACGGCGCCCGAATCGCTGTGCGAAAACGGATACGACGCACCCGCAATACCAGAGATTTGGTGAAAATGCGGGGGTTTTGCCTGTTTCATATCAGATATTTTCATAATTTCACCTGGAGGGCGGATTTGAGGGGAAATTCGCCGGAGGCATAATTTCCTTGCGGGGCAAGGGGGCTCTTGACATTTGTTGGGGGTTTTGGGATAGTGCCGTCTCTCAATTGTCGAAACCAGATTATTTTTAATGTTTGTGTTGTTGAGGTAGAATATGAGAGCATCTGAAATGAAGAAGGGGCAGACCGTCAAGATCGACGGGAATCTGTACTCCATCGTGGATTATCAACATGTCAAATTAGGCAAGGGCGGTGCGGTGTATCAGACCAAGCTCAAGAGCCTCAAGGATGGGACAATCCGTGATATTCGTCTGCGGGCCGAAGAGACTATTGAAGAGGCCTATCTTGACAAACGGGAATACGAGTACCTGTATTCGGCGGGCGGCGAGCACGTTTTGATGGATATGGAAACGTATGATCAGATTACGCTGGATGACGTTGCGTTCGGCGACGGGCCCAAATACCTCAAACCCAATACGAAACTGCAGGTGAGCATGTACGAGGACAGGCCCGTTGTGGTTACGCTGCCCAATACCGTCGATCTTGAGGTTACAGATACGGCGCCTGAGATCAAGGGGGCAACTGCGACCAACCAGAACAAGCCTGCAACGTTAGAGACGGGGCTGGTTGTGAGCGTGCCTCCGTTTATCAAATTAGGCGAGAAGATACGTGTCGATACGCGAACGGGCGAATACATAACCCGTGTGAAGGAATGATACCCTTTAGGGCCTGTTGCCCAAATACGAAGCACTAAATCCGAAATACGAAACAAGCACTAAATACCAAAATCCAAATGTTCAAACGGCTTCTGTCGCGTCAAAATAAGGTTTTAGATTAGATTTTGGTC
>QNBS01000349.1 GCA_003644175.1 Planctomycetota bacterium
ATGTAACGTTAGACCTGAGCGTATAGCTCAATGCCGCCGGGATCGAATCGTTGGACGGACAGCATCGTATGAAAATTAAGCGCACAAGCGGTATCCTGCTGCACATCACTTCGCTGCCGTCGAAATTTGGCGTTGGAGATTTTGGGCCTGCGGCGTTTGCTTTCGCCGACTTCTTAGCCAAAGCGCGCCAAGGCTGCTGGCAGATGCTTCCCGTGAATCCCCCCGCAATCGACGTTCCGCACTCGCCGTATAACTGCGCCAGCGCCTTTGCGGGCAATCCCCTGCTCATCAGCCCCCAATTACTGTATCGTCGAGGCCTTCTGGGGCGCGAAGATATTCGCCAATTGCCGCATTTTCCCGAGACAAAGGTCAACTTTGGCCGTGTGATTGGCTTCAAACGAAAACTCCTCAATGCCGCTTTTCGCAATTTCTCCGGCCGACCAACTCAAACCGCCTACACGGAGTTTTGCCAAAATAACAAAGCATGGCTTGACGACTTTGCGTTTTTCATTGCGCTGCGCGATCTTTACAAAACAGGCAACTGGCGCCGCTGGCCCGCTGAACTCAGGGACCGCAGGAAAGACGCCCTGGCGTCATTTCGGCGGAAACACCGAAAAGCCATCGAAAAGCAAAAGTTCATGCAGTACATTTTCTTCAGGCAGCAGGCTTTCCTGAAGCTCTACTGCAACAAGCTCGGTATCCGCATAATCGGCGACATTCCCATATACGTTTCCTACAAAAGCGCCGATGTCTGGGCCAACCCGCAGTTCTTCAAACTCAACGGCGCGAAGAAACCGGCATTTGTCTCCGGCGTACCGCCGGACTTCTTCAGCAAGACAGGCCAGCTCTGGGGAAACCCGATCTACGACTGGCGGGCCCTGAAAAGAAAAGGCTATTCGTGGTGGCTGGACCGCATCGGACACAACCTTCAGATGTTCGATATTGTGCGCATCGACCACTTCCGCGCACTGATCGCTTACTGGCAGATCCCCGCGCACCACAAGACCGCCGTCAAAGGCAAATGGATACGAGCGCCCAAGGATGATTTCTTCCGAAAAGTCCTCGAACGTTTCCCTTCATGTCCGTTTGTGGTTGAAGACATGGGCAACATTACTCCCGCAGTGCGGGCCTTTATCAAGAAGCACAAACTTGCCGGTATGAGAGTCCTCCAGTTCGGTTTGGGCGCCGGCGACAAGACGAATCCTCACGCGCCGCGAAATCACGTGAAAAACTGTGTCGTCTACACCGGCACGCACGACAACAACACCACGACAGGGTGGTTTGAAAACGAACTGACAGACGATCAGCGCCAAAAGCTGAGCCGCCGTCCTTGGTGGGGCAAATCCGACGATGAGCTGCACTGGCGGTTTGTGCGACTTGCAATGAATTCTCCGGCGAACCTGGCGATCATTCCCATGCAGGATATCCTCGGCTTAGGCCAGGACGGGCGCATGAACCTGCCCGGTACGTTCTCCGAAAAGAACTGGGTATGGCGAATGGCCCCCGGCCGGATTACCCCCTCAATCACCCGCAAACTGGCCCGCATCACTCGCGCCGCCAACAGAGCATGACGATTGTCACAGTTGGAACGAGGTCATCTCGACATTCGAGATGTTTTGATAAATGTTGTCGCACAGTGTTTCCACAAACGTCCGAACCAGCGTCTCGGCCGGGAAGGTTCGGCGAGCGTCGTCGGGGTTGTCATATGCATAGGGGATCGCCAGGGGCAGGATTACTGTGTTGTCGGCGCCCTGGAGTTTGCAGCAGGTCTCGGCCAGAATCTCGGCAATGCTGACGGGTATGTTCACTCGCCTGCTGCTGTCGGCGCAGTCGCCGGCGCATGGTTTGGAACTTTCGAGCACAAAATACTCTCGGCAGACAAGCGGTCGATATTCGTATATTTGGCAGCAGTCGTCCGCCAGAAAAGGGCAGCGAAGCGACAGGTTTGAGTACCAGTCCGACAGATTCTGCAGTGTGTCCATTTGGTCTGTATCCTGGCCCGTTGTAGGGTTTTGAGCTATTGAGGCAATCGTGTTTCGCCCTGCAATACAACATGCCCTGATCAGCATTCGTCGCTTCTGTGCGCCCAATGCAAATATCGCATTGCTTATGCAGAAGGCCTCGGCTGTGGATACCGCAATGAGATAATAACAGCAATGTGCACAGCCTTTTTGGCAGGCGATTTTCCGGCCGGAGAAGTTTAGGTTTCTTGTTATCAGACGAGTGATCCGGTCCGTGATCTGCCGGGCCATGGGCACTAATTCTGCAAGCTCGGCGGGACGATCGGCAAAGCTGATGCCGATACGAAGAGGATGTCCGAAAATATCAAGCTCAAAACGCACTACCCTGCGATTGGGCCTCAGACTGCGAACAAAGCCCTGACGATCCTCGAGCATTATCGTTGGAAAGCGCGTCCCTGCCGGATTCGTTACAAATTCCGATATCATAGCCATATATCGGATGAACAAAGGGCCGGGTTTGGCAACAAGAAAAACTTTTATTCCCTCAGCGTAAAAAATATCCGCCAGGAGAGAGCCGGCGTCGGATGGTTTGGGCGTGCGGTCAGGTTTTGTCGCGGCGGACTTTTTCGAGGATTTCGCCGGCGCCGGCGTCGAGTAATTCGGCGGCGAGTTTTTCGGCCATGGCGGCTGCGCCTGCGATCTGAGACGAGGCGGTGCGCTTGATGCATCGCGGCCCTTCGAAGTCGGAGATTGTGGCGGCAAGCGTGATCGTATCGCCTTCAATTCGCGTGTGGACGCCGAGGGGTATGCTGCAGCCGCCGTGCATTGCGGCGAGAATGTGTCGCTCGGTCTCGGCGGCGATACGGGTATTGCGGTCGTCGAGCCGGCAGACCATCGCCGCAAGCTCGTCGTCGCCGGCGCGTATCTGTACGGCGAGCGCGCCTTGAGCAGGCGCGGTGGGGAATTCGACAGGGTCGAGAACAGCGGAAATCTTGTCGGCAAGGCCGAGGCGATTCAGCCCGGCCTGGGCGATGATGATGGCGTCGACGGCGCCGGAGGCGACCTTGCCGACGCGGGTCTCTACATTGCCTCGCAGGGGCACGCAACTCAGGTCGTTGCGGATATGCTTCAAC
>QNBS01000350.1 GCA_003644175.1 Planctomycetota bacterium
GAGGAGTGGCGTCACGCTTTGTGTGCTGTTACTATGCGGTCGTTGTTTGAGTGGTCTTTTTCCACCTTGATGTGTTTGAAGAGTGCGGTTTCTTCCAGCAGTTGCCTTATTGCCGGGCCCTGGGCGTATCCGATTTCGAGTATCAGGGCGCCGTCGGGCCTTAGGAATGGTTCGATTTTTTCGGCGATGCGGCGATATACGTCCAGGCCGTCAACGCCGCCGTAGAGGGCCTGGCGCGGTTCGTAGTCCCGCACATTCTTGTCGAGGGCATCAAACTCGGCGGCGCTTACGTATGGGGGGTTACTTACTATCAGGTCAAAGCTTGTCTCATCGAGGCCGGCGACAATCGGATCGAACAGGTCCCCGCACAAGAGCCGGATGCGGTCTGCGAGGGCGTGGGTTTTGATATTGGCGTCGGCGATACTCAGGGCCTCGTCGCTGACATCCGTTGCGGTCAGGCGGCAATCGGCGACATTTTTGGCGATCGCAATCGCGACACAGCCCGATCCCGTACACAAGTCCAGCACCGCGGCGGGCGTCTGCCGGGCACGCAGAAAATCAATCGCCCGCTCGACGAGCAACTCCGTCTCCGGCCGGGGAATGAGGCAGGATTTATTGACCTTGATCGCTAACGAATAAAACTCGCACCGCCCCACAAGATACGCCACCGGTTCATGCTCGGCACATCGCTTGACAAGCCGGCGCAACTCGGCGAGTCCGGCCTGGTCCACCACCCGGTCAAAATTGGTGTACAACTCGATCCGCCGACATCCCAGAACATGACAAAGCAAAAGCTCGGCAGTCAGCCGCGGCGCATCGACGGCCTTTTCGGTGAAGTACCCGTTCATCCAGTCCAAAAGCTTCTGTATTGTCCACTGTTCCATAAACCTGTCTGTCAATTTACGCTTTGTATTTCAAAAACTCGTAGCATTTTAGCCACGTGTGCAAGAAACAGGAAACCGCCTGCGGCGGAAGCTATTTCATGCTGGATTCCCGCTTTCGCGGGAATGACAAGCGAATCTTGCACTTGGCTAAGGTGTTACAAGAACTCATATTCTTCATTCACTGCTTTGGCCGGTCTCATCCAGCCCCGGCCGAACAAAACATCGCGCCTCGGGGAAATACCGTTCGGTCTTCTTTCGCAGACGGTCAAGGCTTACGAGGACATCGAGTATTTCGTCGTGCCGCTCATCGAAGGCATCATAAAGTATGCCCCACGCCCCGATGGAGCGATCCATCCCGACCAGCGCCACCTTGGCCGAGCCGTTGGAATCATCGGGCATGTACTCGATGTCGGCGCTGTCCCGCATCATCCCGCGCACGGCACGGATGAGTTTGACATAGATCTGATGCTGGTACCATCGAATGACATCCACTGCGTCATTCAACGCCTGGGCCGCAGCGACAGGATCGCCGCCGGGCAGGTCCATAAGGGCCGCCGAAGTGAGTTCGTCCTTCTTGTCGGAAAACAAATCGCCTGCCGAATCAAACCAGGCGTTCACCGTTCGGGCATATTCCCTGGAATCTTCGCAGCACGGATGATTCTCGGCCCGGGCGGTTATTTCCTTATCTTCGGCAAGGATTTCTTTGTCAATAGCGTCCACGTTGATTCCTCGTTCTGCGGCATCTTCCCTGACCATTTGAACCATCTCATGGAAGAACCCGGCAAGTCTGGTCCAATATTCGCTATTGCTTGTGTCGCGACTGTCGGCACCCGGAAATTCTTCCTGATGGATCGCATAATTCAGGCATTTTGCAGTGAACGCGCATCGCTCGCACCATCGATCACAGTAATTGTGAATCCCCTCGATGAGATTGGGATTCTTCGCCAGCCTTGTAAGACGATCTTTATCCATCGGCGTTTACGCGTAAGCCTCTTTACTGTCAGTCATTTTTCATACTCGCTCAGATGTATACTTTGTCCATCATTCTTGGGAATGCTATGCATTGTCTGATGTGTTTTTCTCCTGTGATCCATGCTACTGTTCGCTCGACTCCGAGGCCGAATCCTCCGTGGGGGACTGAGCCGTATTTTCGCAGGTCGAGGTACCACTCGTATGCCGCCGGATCGTAGCCTTCGTCGTGGATTCGCGCCAGCAATCGGTCGTGATCGTCCTCTCGCATCGACCCGCCGATGATCTCGCCGAATCCGGCGGGGGCTATCATGTCAAAATTTTCGACGACCTTGTCGTTTTCCCGGTCGGTGCGCATATAAAAGGCCTTTGCCTCTTTCGGATAGTGGGTGATAAAGACGGGCTTGTCGTGCATCAGCGAGATGATCGTCTCATCCGAGCCGCCAAGGTCCTTGCCCCATCGGAAATCCGCGGCTAATTTGGCGTGTTTCGGATTGTTTTCGATCTTTACTTCAACTTCCGCTAATTCGCTGCGCAGTTCGATCAGTTCCTTTGCGTTTTTTTCCTGCCGCCATTTTTTCAGCCCGCCTTTTTTGCCGGCGGCCTCGATCTCGTCGATTCGCTGTTTGATATCAGCCTTTCGTTTTTCGAACCCGGCCAAGTGTTCGGCCATGAACTCGGCGGTTCTTTGACTTTTCAGGATGTCGGCCACCTCGGTATAGGTCAGCCTGCCGAAAGGGGGGGTGATCTTTTCGAGCCCTTCAATATCCGCCCCCAGGGTCTCCAACTGGGGCCGGTTATCGGCCAGCACTCGCCGGACGATATACGAGACGAAATCGGCGCCCAACTCCAGCAGGCCGTCCAGATCGGTATACGCCACCTCCGGCTCGACCATCCAGAACTCCGTCAGGTGCCTGCGGGTCTTGGATTTTTCGGCGCGAAACGTCGGTCCGAAACAGTATACCTTGCCGAAACTCATCGCCGCCGATTCCAGGTAAAGCTGTCCGGTCTGGGTAAGGTGCAGCCTGCGGTCAAAGTAGTCCACCTCAAAGAGCGTCTGCTCGCCCTCGCCTGCAATAGTCGTAAAAATCGGCGTGTCGATCAGCGTAAAACCGTTGTCGTTGAAAACCGCCGAATCGCATCGATCACCGTATGGCGAACCCTGCCCATGCACCACTGCCGCTGCGAACGCAAATGCAGGTGCCGATTCTTCATCAGGAAATCCA
>QNBS01000351.1 GCA_003644175.1 Planctomycetota bacterium
GAAGCCGGGCGGGGCGGCGAGAGCGGGCATGATTACATCGAAGGGATAGTAGCCGATGTGATCAGCGCCGATGCCGAATACGCCGAAGCCGTCGAGGCGGTGCTGGAGGGCATGACCGATGCATTAGTGGTCAACAGCACGCGGGCGTTTCTGGCGGATTCGGCATTGCAGAAAAAACTCAAGAGCCGTGTCGGCGTGATATGCACGGACCGACTCGAACCTCTCGTCGACAGCGGCGACCTGTCTGGTTTTGCCTCGGTCAAGGGACGGCTGATTGAGTTTGTCGGCTACGACAGCAAATACGCACAGTTGGCGTGGAACCTGTTGGGCCATGTGGTGCTGGTCGATTCGATCGAGGCGGCAATCGAGCTGTCAAGCCAATTGGGCGGGACATACCGTTTCGTTACGACCGCCGGAGAGGTTTTCGACGGCAAGAGTATTATCCACCTCGGACCGGTCGGCGCCGCCGAGGGGCTTATCTCACGAAAGAGCCGCATCCATCAGCTTCAAGTGGAATTGGCGACACTATCGGAGCGAATCGGCTCGATTGAACGGCAGCTTGACGAGAACAACCAGCAGAATGAGCATCTGGGAAAACTGTGCACGGACCTGCGGACGGCGGTTTACGAGGCGAATACCGAAAAGGTGAATACCGAATCGGCGCTGCAGGTGATCGCCCAGGACATCCGGCGACTGACCGATGAGCAGCCGGTGATTGCCGGCGAAATCGAGATGTTGGCCGGGGAGATATCGCAGTCGGTGCGGAAGGAGTACGAATCCAAGCAGAAGCTGGATGAACTCGAAGAGGTCAACACCGAGCGCACGACCCATATCGAAGAGCTCGAGGTTCAAATCGTCGAAAAGAGACGGCTCCAGCAGAGCCGGACGGCGGAACTGACGGAATTGAAAGTTCAGATCGGCCAGATTGCCGAGCAGCAAAAGGCCATCCGGCAAAGAATCACCAGTCTGCAGAGCCAACTGCAGCACGGCAGGATGGATATCGAGTCGGCGAGGACGGATCTTTCCGGCTGCGACGACCAGATGACGCAGACCGAGCGGCAGATCCTGGCCGGCGAGTCGGATATCTCCAGCCTGTTCGTCGAGAAGGAAAAGGCGCAGAAGATAAGCGTCCAGATGCACGAGAAGGTTCGCACCATGATCCGGCAAAAGGCCGAGACCGAGGACCTGCTCAAGGCCAAGCGTATCGAACAGGCCGCCGTCGAGCAGGAGATGCACGAGGTGCAGCTCGAACTGAGCCAGTTGGCGGTCCGCGACGAAGACCTGACCCGGCGGGTGCTGGAGGAGTTGCGGATCGATATTGCCGAGGCTTACGAGAACTTTGAGCAGACCGATGTGGACTGGGATGCGATTCGCGAAGAGATCGGCGATCTTCGCGGCAAGATCGAGCGACTGGGCAATGTCAACGTCGATGCGATAGCCGAGCAGGAAGAACTCGAGCAGCGGTTTGATTTCCTGGCGACGCAGGTTGAGGACCTGACCAGGAGCAAGACCCAACTCGAACAGTTGATTGCGCGGATTGACAAGGACAGCACGGAGAAATTCCAGGTTACCTTCGACGAGGTGCGAGTTAACTTCCAAACCATCTTCCGCAAACTGTTCGGCGGCGGCAAGGCCGACGTCCTCTTAGAGGATCCCGACAATATCCTCGATTGCGGCATCGAGATCTTCGCCAAGCCGCCCGGTAAGGAAACCCGGAGCCTCAGTCTGTTAAGCGGCGGTGAGAAAACGATGACGGCGATTGCACTTCTGTTTGCAATCTTCAAGACCAAACCGTCGCCCTTCTGCGTGCTCGACGAGGTCGATGCCGCACTTGACGAAGCAAATAACGAGCGGTTCAATATGATCGTTCGGGAGTTTCAGAAGAAGTCGCAGTTTGTGATCATTACGCACTCCAAACGCACGATGAGCATAGCCGATGTGCTCTTCGGCGTAACCATGCAGGTACAGGGCGTCAGCAAGAAAATCAGCGTCCAGTTCGACAACATCGACACAGAATCCGACGCCGCAGTGGCGTGACCGTTGCTCGTTGCTCGTTGCTCGTTGCTCGTTGCTCGTTGCTCGTTGCTCGTTAGTGGGGTCTCGGTCGGTAGGGTCTTCGACCTTGATTTTGAATATGTTCTTGACTGTCGATGTTATTCGCTTTACATTTGCTGCATGAAAGCGAAGGATTACAAGGATCTCAATGTTTGGAAAAAAGGCATTGAGATCGTGGATATCATCTATGACTTGACTGAGAGATTCCCACGCACAGAGTTGTTTGGCCTTGCACTTCAAATGCGTAAGGCGGCTGTCAGCATACCGTCCAATATTGCCGAGGGATTTGGAAAGCAATACAAAAAGGAATATTCGCGATTTCTGAGAATTGCTTTGGGATCTTGTGCTGAGCTTGATACACAGGTTGTGATATCCCGGCGGAGAGCGTATATTACGGAGGATGAATTCAAGCAGGTCGAAGATATGATCAACCATGAGAGCAGAATGCTTATGAACTTGCTGAAACGAGTTGAGGAAGGGCATTGATGGATACGGGATAGACGATTAGAGATGTTTGACCATAAGACACACAGGCGGATCAGGACAATTCGATAGCCCCCAGGCTTTTTGTCGCGTCTTTGCGGCACAGAGAAGGTATCCGCACTTTGGCAGACATAAAAGGTACTCCCACTTGTTGCCACTCCGAGAGACAATAATCTGAGTTTATGATTGCAAAATCATAAACATGCTGGTAGACTCTGCCGGAAATCCTTGCAGAGCGAGAGGTATTATGGCGAAAACGGTTGATAAATTTGTTTTGAGCAATGGTCTGGTTGTTCTCGGCGAGCAGATGGCAGGTGTGGGGTCTGTGGCGTTTGGCTTTTTGCTGCCGGCGGGGGCGGCCAGGCTGCCGGAGGGCTGCTGCGGCGCCGGTGCGGTGATCAGCGACTGGATATTCCGCGGGGCGGGTGAGCGAAACAGCCGGCAGCTCATTGACGTGCTCGACGGGTTGGGGCTGCATCGCAACACTTCTGTGTCAACCGACCACCTGGCCCTCGGCGCTGCGCTCGAGGCAAGCAACC
>QNBS01000352.1 GCA_003644175.1 Planctomycetota bacterium
CGAGCGCCATCGCACTGCTGATCGGCGGAGCGTATCTTCTCATCAAGCGAACGATAACATTTCATATTCCGGCGGCAGTGCTTCTGTCGGCGGCGGTATTTGCGGGGATCGGCTACGTTGCAAAGCCCGAAGCCTACATGTCGCCGATTGTTCACCTGACCGGGGGCGGCATGTTGATATGCGCGTTGTTTATCGCGACCGACCCGGTAACGGCGCCGCTTACGACCAAGGGCATGTGGATTTTCGGCGTTGGCGTGGGAGCGCTCGTAATGCTGATCCGTATCGTGGGCGAGTACCCGGAAGGTGTAATGTATGCGATTTTGATAATGAACGCCGTTACGCCGCTGATTGACAGGTACTGCAAACTCGTGCCGGCAGGAGGCAGGAAAAATGGGTAAGCACATCAAATTCTTCCTGGAACAGAGCTGGCTGCTTCTGGTTGCATCGGTGTTTTTCGGCATCTGTCTTGCCGGGCTGAACGCCTGGTGGGAGCCGAAGATAATCGCCAATGAGATCAAGAAATTCAATGATCTTGCCGGCGGTCTGCTAACCGAAGCCGAAAAGTTCGAGCCGGCCGAAGTATTGACCATTGATATCGGCAAAGGCAAGACCGTCGACACTCAAGTCAAAAAGGCCGTTAGCGGAGGTGATGTCGTCGGCTGGGCCTTTATAGCAGAGGGGGCGGGTTTTCAGGACAAGATCAAACTCGTTGTTGCCGTTGATAAGCAATTCAATAAGTTGCGCGGTTTTGGCGTGCTGAGCAGTAATGAGACCCCTGGTTTTGGCGACAAGATCAAGACCGGGGATTTTTACCGCAACCAGTTTATCGGCGCCCCTTGTGAGGAGTTTACGCTTTCCAAGGTGGGCGACGACAAGAAGATCGACAGCGAAATTGTCGCTGTCACCGGCGCGACTGTTACAAGCGAATCCGTCGTCAAGATTCTCAATAATTTCATAAGTCAGGTCAAAGCCCAAATGAAGGAAAAGGGGTATATATAAGGAAATAAGATGGCAAATGCAACCGACATTTCCATAAGCAAGACGTTTATTGCGGGGCTCTGGGAGGAAAACCCGGTGCTTCGGCTGCTGCTTGGTATGTGCCCGACTCTTGCGGTAACCGCCGCCGTCAAGCCGGCTCTGACGATGGGCTGCAGCGTCATATTCGTATTGATCTGCTCGAATATCGTTGTAAGCCTCATGCGAAATCTGCTCAAACCGCACCTGCGAATCCTGATGTTTACGCTGACTATCGCAACGTTTGTCACCATCGCCGATTTGTTCCTGAAGGCGTACGTGCCGGATATGAGCGAAACATTGGGGCCCTATATCCCGCTGATTATCGTCAATTGCATTATCATCTGCCGCGCCGAGGCCTGCGCCAGCCAGAACGGCCTGGTTGTCAGTGTGATCGACGCGATCGGCATGGGATTGGGATTTACCGGGACGCTGTGTGTGTTAGCCGGTATTCGTGAACTGCTTGCAACGGGAAAGGTTTTCGAGATAGTCGTGTTTGCTGCTCGCGATCCTGTTACAAATGAGGGCTGGTTTACTCCGTGGGCGGCGATGGGAATGCCCGTCGGGGCGTTTGTTACCTTAGGATTGCTCCTGGGTCTGGTCAACCTGATCACCAAAAAACAGGCTTAGAAGAGGATTGAACTTATGGATACAGTTACCGTACTGCTGATGGGTTTCATATCCATCATGATCGTCAACAACATGGTCTTCAGCAAGTTCTTAGGCATATGTCCGTACCTTGGCGTCAGCGGGCGAATCGATATGGCCTTCGGCATGGGTTGTGCGGTAACCTTTGTCATTACGCTTAGCGGCGCGCTGACATGGCTAATCGACTATTGCGTCCTGCAGCACCTTGGACTGGAGGTCATGCGGTACGTCTGCTTCATCCTCGTTATCGCAGGCGCCGTGCAGCTTGTGGAGATGTACGTTCGCAAGTTCTTTCCGGCGATGTATGACAGCTTCGGGATATTCCTGCCGCTGATCACGACCAACTGTGCGATTTTGGGCTTGTGCCTGTTTATAAACCTCTGGGGCATCGACAACCTTCCGGAGGCGGTGGTCCTCAGTATCGGCGCCGGATTGGGCTTTACATTGGCGATCTGCATTATGGCGGGCATTCGCGAGAACCTGGCCCTTGCCGATGTGCCGATCTGCCTGAAGGGCGCCCCGATTACGCTTATAACCGCAGGCATCCTGACGTTGGCGTTTATGGGCTTTGCGGGAATGATCAGATAATAAAATCTGTCAGTGGCGCAAAAAAAGAAATGTCATTCCCGCGAAAGCGGGAATCCAGAGTTTATGGCTTGAACTGGGAACACACGTATGATTTTAGCAGAGATTGCTGTTGATGAGTTGTTGCGGAGCCTGTTGTGGGCCGCGGGGACTATGCTGGTTTTAGGCGCCGGCTTTGCGCTGGTGCTTTTGATCGCCGGCATCAAGCTCAAGGTCGTCGTCGATGAAAAAATCGAGCAGGTCCATGAGGCCCTGCCGAACATTGACTGCGGCGCGTGCGGTTTTGCCGGTTGTGCGTCATACGCCAAAGCGGTCGTCAAGGATCCGGAGTTGTTGGGCAAATGCGCACCCGGCGGCCCCGATACGGCCGAGGCAATCGCCGGCATATTGAATCTGCAGGTAAGAGGCGGCGGAGTGGAGCTTCGCCCGATCGTGCACTGTCGCGCACATCTCGAGGACAGAACCTTTCACGCAAGCTATACGGGCATTCCACTTTGCACCGCGGTCAACGCCCAGCCCAACGTCCAGGCCTGCAAGTTCGGATGCCTGGGATTCGGCGACTGCACGCGGGCCTGCAAGTTCGACGCGCTGCACGTTGTCGACGGTCTGAGCACTGTCGATTACCAAAAGTGCACCGGCTGTACCGCCTGCTCCAAGGCCTGCCCGCGGAATCTCATCGAGATGGTGCCGTTTGGCCATGAAAACATGATGACCGTCGCCTGCAGCAGCGCCGAGACCGCCAGAACCACACGCTCGATGTGTCAGGTCGGCTGTATCGCCTGCAAGCTGTGCGCAAAACAGACCGACGCCTTCGTGATAGATAATAATC